>SLFH01000248.1 GCA_007124345.1 Phycisphaerales bacterium
CGCCCCCGGTGCGCAAGCCAGTCCGCGTCGAGCCCGTCTCGGGCAAGTACGAGTTCGGCAACTTCATCGTCGGCGACGAGAACAAGCTGGCCTACACCGCCGCGATGGGCGTCGCCTCGGGCGACACCCGCCTGAGCCCGCTGTTCATCCACGGCGAGTGCGGGCTGGGCAAGACTCACCTGCTGCGTGCGATCGCCTCGGCGTTCGAGCGTTCCCGCCCCGACGCCCGCGTGCGCTATGTTACCGCCGAAGCGTTCACCAACGAGTTCATCGCCTCGATGCGGGCCAACAAACTCGACGCCTTCCGCCTGCGCTACCGCGACTGCGACCTCCTCTGCATCGACGATGTCCACTTCCTGAACAACAAGGACAAGACGCAGGGCGAGTTCCTGCACACCTTCGACGCGATCGACCTCGACGGCAAGCTCGTCGCGATGGCCTCCGACGAGCACCCGCGCGACATGAACCGCGTCAGCGCCGCGCTCACCTCGCGCTTCATGGCCGGGGCGCTCTTCCGCCTCACCCCGCCGGGACGGGAGCTGCGCCTGAAGGTCATCGCCGAGATCGGCCGCCGGCGCGGGCTGGCGATCGACCCCTCCGCCGCCGAGGTCATCAGCGAGAGGGCCGAACGCGCCACAGAGTCCGGGCGCACAGGCCCGAGCGTGCGCGAGATCGAGGGCATGGTCACACGGGTGCAGGCGGCCTGCCGCCTGATCCCCGGCGCCGAGTCGGGCATGATCGACGCCGCCTTCGCCTCAAGAGCCCTGGGCATGGCCGAGGGCAACTCCGGAGGCGGGGGCGTGCGGAGGCCGATCCGAATGCAGCAGATCATCGACCGCGTCTGCTCGTCCCTCGGCGTGGCGCACGACGAGTTCGTGGGGCGCGGGCGCCACAAGCGGGTCGTGCTGGCCCGGGCGCTGACGGTCCATCTCTCTCGTGAGCTGACCAACCACAGCTACCCCGAGATCGCCCGGGCGATGGGCAGGCCCAACCACTCAACGGTCATCACCGCCCACAAGCGGATCAAGGGCCAGATCGACGGGGGCGAGGCCGTCCGTTTCGACAACGATCTGGTCGCCATCGATGTCGCCGAGCTCAACGCCCGACTGCACCGCGAGCTCGAACGCATCACCGGTCGCTGAACACTTCACGCTGCTCCTCTTCCTCCGGCGTCGGCGCCGGGCGCCCCCTGCACGCGCTTCTGCGCTCGTGGCGGGCGTCCGGCCCACGCCGGCGGTGTACGCTTGCCAAATGGCGGGCCGCCCGCCATCCAGTCGCGACAACACCCCTTCCTTGCAGAGGCAGAGCCAGACCGATGTCCGAGCACGAGATCCCGCTCAGCCGTCCAGACCTCTCGGCCCTTGAGGAAGAGCTCCTCATCCTCACGCTCCGATCCGGGCGGCTCTCGATCGGCCCGATGCAGGAGGAGTTCGAGCGGCTCGTCGCCCAAGAGGCCGGCTGCTCGCACGGCGTCGCGGTCTCCAGCGGAACCGCCGGGCTGCACCTGGCCCTGCTCGCTCTGGGCATCGGGCCGGGCGACGAGGTCATCACCACGCCCTTCAGCTTCATCGCTTCGGCGAATGTCATCCGCTATGTTGGCGCCAAGCCCGTCTTCGTCGACATCTGCCCCAAAAGCCTCAACGCCGACCCGGCCGCGATCGAGGCCGCAGTCACCGAGCACACCAAGGCCATCCTCGCCGTCGAGACCTTCGGCAACCCCCAGCACATGGACGAGTACGCCCGCCTGGCGGCCAAGCTCGAGATCCCGCTGATCGAGGATTGCTGCGAGGCGCTGGGCACGACCTACCGGGGCCGGCCCTGCGGGTCGTTCGGGCGTGTCGGCGTCTTCGGCTTCTACCCCAATAAGCAGATCACCACCGGCGAGGGCGGGATGATCGTCACCGACGACGAGCGTCTGGCCGACGCCTGCCGCAGCCTCCGCAACCAGGGTCGCCCGATTGCGACGGCCCCGGGCGGCCCCGGCGGCGCGATGAACACCGGGGCGTGGCTGGAGCACGAGCGGGTCGGGTACAACTACCGCCTGAGCGAGCTGAACGCCGCCATCGGCGTCGCCCAGATGCGCCGGTTCAAGACGATCATCGAGCGTCGGCGGATGGTCGCGGACCTGTACATGCAGCGCCTGATGGGCGTGCCCGAGGTCGTCCTGCCGACGGTCGACCCCGAGGCGAAGATGTCGTGGTTCGTCTATGTCGTGCGGCTGAGCACCGAGTTCGCCACCGAAGAGCGCGACCGGGTCATCAACGGGATGCGGATCCACGAGATCGGGTGCGCCCCCTACTTCCCCTGCATCCACCTCCAGCCGGCCTACCGCGACCTCGGGCACAGACCCGGCCAATTCCCGATCGCCGAGAGCGTCTCGGGGCGGACCATCGCCCTGCCCTTCCACGGGCGGATGACCGAACGCGAGATCGACCTCGTCGCCCAGACCCTGGAACTGATGATCTCGCGGGAGTCGTTGCACCGGGGGTAGAGGGGCGCAGGGTGCGGGGCGCGGGGCGCAAGCCC
>SLFH01000405.1 GCA_007124345.1 Phycisphaerales bacterium
GGCCTTGCGGTTCTTGCCGCCGCCGGAGAGGGCCTCTTCGAGCTCGGTCCGCGTGATCTTCGCGTCGTCGCCTGCTTCCTCGATGAGCTGCTTGAGCTTTGCGGCCTGGTCGCGGAGCTCGGCCGCCTTCTCGAAGTCCAGGGCCTCGGCCGCCTTGAGCATCTCCTCTTCCAGCACACTGACGAGCGAGCCGGCCTCGAAGGCTTCCTCGGCGGTTTCGAGCTTCTGGCGTGCGACCTTGCGGGCGCGGATCTCGGTCTCCATGCCGCGGCGGACGGGCTTGAAGATGGTCGTGGGCGTGATGCCGTGGGCCTCGTTGTAGGCGACCTGCTTTTCGCGCCGGCGTTCGGTCTCGTCGATGGCGGTCTGCATAGCGGCGGTCATTTTGTCGGCGTACATGACAACTTTGGAGTCGGCGTTGCGTGCGGCGCGGCCCATGGTCTGGATGAGGCTCGTCGGGCTGCGGAGGAAGCCTTCCTTGTCGGCGTCGAGGATGCAGACCAGCGAGACCTCGGGCAGGTCCAGCCCCTCGCGGAGCAGGTTGACGCCGACGAGCACATCGAACTCGCCCTGGCGGAGCTCGCTCAGCAGCGTGATCCGTTCGAGCGTCTCGATCTCCGAGTGCAGGTAGCGCACGCGGAAGCCCTGGTCGTGCAGATAGTTCGTCAGGTCCTCGCACAGGCGTTTCGTCAGGGCGGTGACCAGCACGCGCTCGCCCCGATCCACGCGCACGCGGCACTGCTCGACCAGGTCCGGCACCTGCCCGCCCGCCGGCTTGACCTCGATCTCCGGGTCTAAAAGCCCGGTCGGACGGATCACCTGCTCGGCCACGCGGCCCTCGGTCTGGGAGAGCTCGTACGGGGCGGGCGTGGCGCTGACGAACAGCACGCGGGGGAGCATCGCCTCGAACTCCTCGAACCGCACCGGACGGTTGTCGAGCGCCGAGGGCAGACGGAAGCCGTGCTCGACCAGCACCTGCTTTCGGGCGCGGTCGCCGTTGAACATCGCGCGGACCTGCGGCAGGGTCACATGCGATTCATCGATGATCAGCAGCCAGTCGCCCTTGTTCGGACGCCCCGGCCTCGCGACGGCCGACGCGATGCCGCCCTCGCCCTCCGGCGGGGCGTAATCGAAGTAGTCCATCAGGGTGAAGGGGCGTTCGCCGGGCGAGCGGCCGTCCATGAACCTCGAATAGTTCTCGATGCCCGAGCAGATCCCCGTCTCCTCGATCATCTCGATGTCGTACTTGGTGCGGGCGATCAGGCGCTGGGCCTCCAGCAGCTTGCCCTCGGCGCGCAGCTGGCCGACCCGCTCGTCGAGCTCGGCCCGGATGCCGCCCACCGCCGCTTCGAGCTGGTCCTCGGGCATCACATGGTGCACGGCCGGGAAGAGGAAGAACTGGTGCGCCTCCTCCAGCAACTCGCCCGAGGTCGGGTTGATCAGCTCGACGCGGTCGACCTCGTCGCCGAAGAGCTCGATGCGCACGGCGAACTTCTCGTAGGCGGGCCAGACCTCGATCGCGTCACCCCGCGCACGGTAGGTCCCGCGCTTGAACTCGATCTCCGCCCGCTGGTACTGCATCGCGTTGAGGGCGAGGAAGAAATCGCGGCGCGAGATCTCGCTCCCTCGCGTGATCGTCAGCACCTTCTGCCCGTACGCCTCGGGCGAGCCCAGGCCGAAGATGCACGAAACCGAGGCCACCACCACCGTGTCGCGCCGGCTGAGGATGTTGCTCGTCGCGGCGAGACGCAACTGGTCGAGGTCGTCGTTGCGGCTGGCGTCTTTTTCGATGTAGATGTCCCGCTGGGGGATGTACGCCTCGGGCTGGTAGTAGTCGTAATACGAGACGAAGTAGTTGACGCTGTTGTTGGGCAGGAAGCCTCGGAGCTCCTCGTAGAGCTGGGCGGCCAGCGTCTTGTTGTGGCTGATGATGAGCGTGGGCTTGCCCAGACGCTCGATCACATTGGCCATCGTGAAGGTCTTGCCGGTGCCGGTCGCCCCCAGCAGGGTGACGAACCGCTCCCCGGCGTTGAAGTCGCGGACGATCTGCTCGATCGCCTCGGGCTGGTCGCCGGTGGGGCTGAACTCGCTGACGATCTGGAAGCGGTGCTCGGGCATGGGGTGAGCAACGGTACGCCCCGCCCGGCGCCCACGAACAAAGGGCTTGCAGGCCGGGGCCGGGCTCGGTAGCCTAACCGTGGGCGAGGGGTTCGCCCGGCAGCGAAAGGGATGCGAAGATGAACGAAGCCTCTGCCGCCGCGGCGCTCATGGCGGGCATCGTGATGATGTTCGGCTTTCTTGCGATCTACCTGATTGTCGGCGGGCTGGTGCTGCAGGCGTCTTGCAAGATCGTTGCGAAGGATGCGCCCACGCTCGGGCGCTCCGTCTGGGCGGTCGTTGTGGCGATCCTTGTCGGCGTGCTGCTGGCCCTGCCCGTGGGGCTCTTCCTCGCGATGGGCGGCGTCGATCCGGAAGGGCTCGCCTCGGCCATCACCAGCGCGATTATCACGCTCATCGCGTTCACGGCGGTGGTCAACAAGATGTTCGACGTGCCGCTGGGCCAATCGCTGCTGATCGCGGTGGTCATGGGCGTGCTCGGCGCGATCGTGTACACGGTGCTCGATCTGATCACCGAGGCGGTTTTCGCCGCGGCCTTCTGACGGCTCGCCGGGCGCCACTCGGAGACTCCGATGGACTTCGTTGCACAATTGGTCGTCACGCTCGTACTTGCGGGCGTTTACGCCTTCGCCGGAGCCGTGCTGCTACGCATTTCGGCACGCTGGGTGCTGCGCGAGAACTTCCCGATCCGCACCGCGTTTACCGCCTCATGGCTCGCCGGGGTCTTGGCGTTTCTGCTGATGCTGCCCGTGCTGGGGGTCCTCGTTTCCGTGGGCGAAGACGCGAAGCCCTGGATGGTGCTCCTGTCGGTCCTCGCGGTCTGTGTGACGGCCCAGTCCGCCGCGAACAAGGTCGCGTTCGGATCCAGCGTGCTCAGCTCGATCCTCATCTCGATCACACCGCTGTTGATCATAGTCGGCTTGGTCGCCCTGATCCTCGTTGTCGCGTTCGCACACTTCAGCCTCACAGAGCTGTGAGCGGCCCGGCGGCGAGACGCCGATCGCTCACCCCCGCGTCGAGGCGAGCAGTTCCCGCGGCCCCTGACGGTTCAATCGCCACGCCGCGGGCCCCGCCGCCGCGAGCGTCAGCACCAGCACCGCCAGACACCCCAGGAGGATCGCGACGACCGGGGGCCTCACCGAGAACTCGATGCCGAGCATCAGCTCGTAGATCCTGCGCCCGCCCAGCGCGCTCTGCAGGCCCATCATCGTGCCGACGATCGAGGCGACGATCGCGATCAGCGTCGCTTCGGCGAGGACGAGGCGCACGAGCATCCCGCGCGACCCCCCCACGCTCCGCAGCACGCCGAATTCGAATCGCCGCCCCTCGATCGCCGCGACGATCAGGTTCGCCACGCCGAAGCAGGCGACGACCATCGCCGCGACCGCGATCACACTAAAGACCAGGAGCGTGCCGGTGGCGAAGGTGCGGATGCCGTCCTTGATCTGTCGCCCGCTGCCGACATCGAGCACGCCGAAACCGGCCATCGCCTCGCGGATCGCCGCGAGGGCTTCGTCGTCGGTGAACTCCGGCGAGAGGTTGACCTGGATCAGGTGCGTGCGGTCGCTGCCGAAGCGTTTTCGCATGTCGTCGATCGAGGCGAACACGGCGTGCACCGCCTGGTGCGTGTAGGTCTCGCCGATGTTGAAGAACCGGCTGGCGATGTCCAGCCCCGGGCTCGTCACCACGCCGACGATCTCGAACTCGTGCAGGTTCCCCTCGCGGTCGAAGCACCGGAAGGTCTTGCCCACCCCGAGCCCCGAGGCGACGAGGAACTCGCGCGCAACGATCACCGTCCCGCCCTCCAAGAGCCGCGGCAGCGCCGTCTCGACAGACCCCTGCACCCACTGCAGCTTCGTCATCTCGAAGAAGCGTTCAGGCTCGAACCCGATGAAGGTCGTCTTGTAGTCCTGCAGGGCGCGAACGCCGAAGCCCGCCTCGGGGTCGAGGTCGACGATCTCCAGCGTGATTCGGCAGGAGTTGGTCACATGCGGGAGCGCGTCGAGCGTCTCCTGCGCCAGGGGGTTCAGGTCCGGCCCGCTCACGAACGCGTCGGGGAACTCCATCCGCCCCAGCCAGTCGCGCAGCACCGCCCCGCCGTTGGACCAGATGCTCACCATCAGCGCCAGGCCGGTCATCATCGCGCCGGCGGTGAACCCGTACCGGAAGGGCGTCCCCGCGACCGAACGCACCAGCAGGCTCGGGGGCAGGCGGAAGACCGTCGAGAGCCCGCGCCCCAGCGACACGATGACCAGCAGTGTCAGCGGCACGCAGAGCATGAAGTAGCCGACAAACATCGCCGGCAGCCCGACCAGCGCGTACAGCCAGAAGACCAGTTGCTTGTCGATCGGGGCCAGGATCAGCGCCAGGTGCAGCCCGATCCCGACCAGCCCGACAGCCGTGACGATCACGACGCCCTTCGCCCTGACCGGGCGGCTCCGTGCGCCCATGGCCTTCAGGGGCGAGAGCCTCGCTGCGTTCCACGCGGGGATGAGCGCCCCGGCCAGCCCGCTGCCAAGCGAGCCGATCGCCGCCAGCCCCACGCCGATCCAGGGCACCGCCAGCCCGCTGGGGATCGCGCTGGGAAAGAGCAGGGCGATCCCCCATGCCATCGCGATCCCCAGGGGGACGCCGATCATCGCCCCGCCGATCCCGATGAGCCCGCCGAACACGAGCTGCGCCTCTGCGAGCTGGAGGCGGTTGGAGCCGATGCAGCGGATCACCGCCAGCTCGCGCTGGCGCTCGGCGATGTCGGTCGTCAGCCCCGTCATCACGATGAACGACGCGGAGAGAAACGCCAGCAGCGACGCGATGAGGAACCCGAGCTGGCTCGACTTGAGGTTTTTGTCCAGGCTGCTGGTGATGCGGGCGGTCGTCTGCACCAGGAGCGTGTCGGGCACGAGTTCGTTCCACGCCAGCGACAACGCCTCGGCGTCCGCCTCGGGGTCGAGCACGAGATCGATCGAGGAGAGCCGGCCCTCGCGCCCCGTCAGCCGCTGCAGGTCGTCGAGGTCCATGAAGAGCTGGGGCCTGCCGCCGAGCGGGGGCTGCTCGGCGATGCCGACCACCCGGAGCGTCAGCGATCGCTCGTAGGCCGACAGTCGGTAGACGCCGTCTGCGAGTGTCCCGCCGATCAGCAGCGCGTCGGAAAGGAACGAGGCCGAACCGAGCGCACGCATGCGTCCGATCTCCGCCATCGCGCGCCACGCCGCGGCACGCGCGTCGCCCCCGAGCAAAAGCGATCGCACGACCGTCAGCTCGTCGCCGACGCGCACGCCCTGACGCTCGTTGAACCGCTGGATCCGCCTCGCGCCAGCGTCGGGGCCGGGGTCGGACGGCACGCTGTCGCGCAGGCGGAGGAACCTTGGATCGACCATCTCGAATGAGAAGATCGCGTCGGTGCGGCTCTGGTGCAGCCACCCCAACCTGTAGGCGAGCAGGGCGTCGATCACGACCTCGCCTTTTTCCTTGGGCATCCGCCCACGCAGGAGCCGCATCGGGCGGATGCGGTCCTCCAACTCCAGGTCGATCCCGTTGGCGAGGGCGGAGGTCGTGAAGGTGCGTTCGCGGAGGACGAAGCGTCCGTCATCGTCGCGCTCGTAGACAGGCTTGCGGACGCCGAGTGTGCTCAGGGCGACTTCGAGACGCCCCGCCGCGATCTCCACCCCCTCCCACTCCCTCGCCTGATCGAGGACGCCGGCGTGCATGGACTGGCCGGTGCCCTTGGGCTCGATGCGGACATCGGCGGCGCCGATCGTGGCGCTGGTGCGCAGTTCGACGGAGGTGTTCAGCGAGTGCATGGCGGTCACCACCGCCACGATGAGCGCCGCGGACAGGGCGACCGCCCCGGTCAGCAAGAGCGCGCGATTACGCCGCTCGGATGCATTCCTGATAGCGAGAAGCCACGCCGGCCGCATCCAGACCCTCCGTCTCAACCTCACCAGCGAGGCGACCGTCGCTCATGACAAACATCCTGCCGCAGTGCGCCGCGGCGGCGGGCTCGTGCGTCACCATCAGCACCGTCAGCTTCCGGTCCTTGGCGATCCCCGCGAGCAGTGCCCACAAGCGTTCGCTGCTGGCCGAATCGAGATTCCCCGTCGGCTCGTCGGCGAGCACCACCGGCGGCTCGAACAGGAGGGCCCGGGCGATCGCCACCCGCTGCTGCTCGCCCCCCGACATCGCCTCGGGCCGGTGCTCGGCCCGGTCGGGCAGGCCGAGTTCCTCTAAGAGCTGCGTGCTCCGCTCGCGGAGTTCGGCCTTGCCCCGGCCCGCCAGCAGGCCCGGCAGCTCGACATTCTCCCTCGCGGTCAGGGTCGGGATCAGGTTGAACTGCTGAAAAACAATGCCGATGCGGGTCCGCCGGAACGCGGTCGCCGCGCGTTCGGTCATCGTGTGGAGGTCTTGCCCGGCGACGCGGATCACACCCGAGTCGGGCTTGTCGAGCGAGGCGAGCAGGTGCAGCAGCGTGCTCTTGCCGCTGCCGGAACGACCCATAATCGCGTAGTACCCCGGCTCATCGATGCGCATCGAGAACCCGCGGAGGGCGGGCACCCGCCGATCGCCAAGCTCGTAGCTCTTGCTGACATCCTCGCAAACGATCATCGGCCCTGGCCCGCAGGCCCCTCCCGCGGCGCAAACGCAGCGCCGGTGCGTGCCCGCGGCGTGGCGGAGAGGCCCTTCAATGGGCGTGGTCCCGCTCGTAGGTCTCCGCGTCGACGCAGTTGTCCAAGCCGGCCTTGTCAGAGATCTTGATCTTCGCCAGCCAGCCCTCGCCGTGCGGATCGCTGTTGAGCAGGCTCGGGTCGTCGACGACCTTCGAGTTGACCTCGACGATCTCGCCCGAGGCGGCGCAGTAGACATCGCTGGTGGTCTTGACGGACTCGACCTCGCCGATGCTCTCGCCCGCCTGGAAGACCGTCCCGACCGGCTTGACCTCGACATAGGTCACATCGGTGAGCTGATCGACGGCGAACTGCGACAGGCCGAGCACCAGCTCGTCGCCCTCGACCTTGTGCCATTCGTGAGATTGCGAGTAGACACGATCGTTGGGAAATGACATCGGTGGCGGCTCCATCAGGCCGGCCGGACCCCCCGGCCGCGAGGCCGATCCTACGCGGACCGGACGCCCCGGGACGCTCACGGAAACCAGACTCGTGGCTCGGCAAGCCTCTGGCCGATACAGTCGCCCGCCATGCTGCTCACCCTCTCCACCGCCTGCGTCCGCGACCTGGTCATGCCCAAGGGCCGGCGCAAGCCGGAAATCCAACTCCTCGACCTCCCCGCCTACGCCAACGAACAGCTCGGCCTCCACGGCCTGGTTGTCTCCACCGACCTCCTCAAGGGCGCCGACCGCGCTCGCGTCGAGGCCCTCAGAGAGCGGGCCGACAAGGCCGGCTGCGCCTGCCTCGTCCTCGTCGAGAGCGACCCCCAGCCCCTCGCCGACCCCAACGACGACAAGGCCGAAAAGGCCATCGAACGCACGGAGAGAGTCATCTCCGCCGCCGCCATCCTCGGCTGCAACGCCGCGGCGATCGAGATCTCAGGCCCCGACCGCGAGGACACCTTCGAGCTGGCAATCGACCGCCTGCAGATCGCCGTCGAGCGGGCCGAGAAGCTCGAAATGAATCTTTTGATCAGCCCCGGCCCGGGCCTGACCGCTGACGCCGAGCGCGTCACCGAGCTGATCAAGCGTGTCGCCCGCTTCCGCGTGATGACCTACCCCGACTTCCAGAAGGCGGCCGAGTCGGGCGACCCGGTCTCCTATCTCCGCAGGCTGACGCCCTACGCCGGCGCCGTCTGCGCCTCGACCGTCGAGTTCGCCCCCGAAAAAGAGCCCGACGGGAGCGCAGACGACCTCTTGGCCGCTCTGGAAGGGCTCGACGACCCCGAGCATTCCGCGTACGACCTCAACCCCATGATCGAGGCGGTCAGGGCCGTAGGCTTTGATGGCTCTGTCGCTCTGGACTATCGGGGGGAGGGCGATGTTACACTTGGATTGCTCAAGAGCCGCGCCGCGGTCGAGGCCGCCCTCGCCGCGGCAGAGGAGCAGGGCTGATCGGTCGCCCCGGCGGCGTCCGTGCCGCCCCTCCGCACACGCCGGGAGGCCGGATGCCCGCCACTGACGCCCAGCGATCCGTCGCCGCTACCGCCAGAGAGCCCCAGCCCCTCCCGATCGTGCCCCCGGAAACCTCCATCATCGTCACCATCGACGGGCCGGCGGGCACCGGCAAGTCCACCGTCGCCCACGCGCTCGCCACCGCCCTGGGTGTCGATGTGCTCGACACCGGCGCGATGTATCGCGCCGCGGCGGCCATCGCCATCGACAACGAACTCTCCCTCGACGAACCCGAAAAGATCGTCGAAACGCTCGTCGACGCCGACCTCCACTTCGACTGGTCGCAGGACCCCCCCGCCATCCTCGCCTGGATGCGCCCGCTCAACGAACGCATCCGCAAGCCGGATGTCACCGCCCTGGTCTCCAAGATCGCCGCGATCAAGGAGCTGCGCGAGCACCTCGTCCGCAAGCAGCGGATCATCGCCGCCCAGCACCCGCGACTTGTCTCTGAAGGCCGCGACCAGGGCTCGGTCGTCTTCCCCGACGCCGATGTGAAGTTCTACCTCGACGCCGACCCCCGCGTCCGCGCCGAGCGCCGGGCCGAGCAGCTCGCCGAGGCCGGCCAGAGCGTCACCATCGACGAGGTCCACAAGCGCATCTTGGAGCGCGACCACCTCGACTCGACCCGAACCGACGGCCCGCTCGTCTGCCCCGACGACGCGATCACCATCGACACCACCCGCCTCGCCTTCGACGAGGTCGTCGAACGCCTCAGGCGCGAGGTCGTCGCCCGGATCCCCCAGCTCCACCGCCGGCACGGAAGCTGACCCCCCCGCACCCGCTCCCGTCCTACCGTCAGAGCGTGACACCGAAATTCCTACGAAGATTGCACCCGACCAACCCGGGCGGGCGGATCCTGATCTACAGCACGCTGCGGATCCTCACTGTCTTTTTCGCGATGCTGGCGTTCCGCTACCGCGCGTTCCACGCCTCGCGCGTGCCCACGACCGGCCCCTTGCTCATCGTCGCCAACCACCAGTCGATGCTCGACCCGCCGATGATCGGCGCCGGCATCCCGGGACGACACCTCGACTACGTCGCGCGCGTCGGCCTCTTCAAATCACGCCTGTTCGCCTGGCTCATCCGCACGCTCAACGCCGTCCCCCTCCGCCAGGACGAGGCCGACGCGGGCGCGATCAAAACCACGCTCAAAAAGCTTGAAACCGGCTGCGCCGTCCTCGTCTTCCCCGAGGGCGCACGCACGACCGACGGCAGCGTCCGCGAGTTCAAACGCGGCGCCGCCCTCCTCGTCAAACGGGCCAAGTGCCCCGTCCTCCCCGTCGCCATCGCCGGCGCCTACCACGCCTGGCCCCGCTCGCGCAAGCGCCCCCTCATTATCGGGCAGCGCATCAGCGTCGCCTACGGCAACCCCATCCCCCCAGAGGAGCTCATGAAGGACGGGCCCGACGCCGCTCTCGAACGCCTCCGCAAGGAGGTCGAGGCTCTCTATAGTGAACTGGCCGAGCGGACCGGGCGTGACGAACGCCCCACCGAACGAGACACAGACTGACACCACGCTGTCAGTCGTCCGGCCGAACCGGGGGGATTCCGAGCTGAGGGACGCGCTGTTCACCCCTCTAGAGAGGTACCCTGCCCTTGTCAGACCA
>SLFH01000147.1 GCA_007124345.1 Phycisphaerales bacterium
CCCGTTGGCGTACCCGCTGAAAAACAGGGCCGGCCCCGCGGCGATCGCCCAGGGCAGCAACATCCCAGCGAAGCCAGCGCCTCGCAACTTGTGCGCCGCGGCGTCCACCGCGTGCGCGAGCATCGCGAACCCGACGCCGACGCCCACCGCCAGCGCGATCAGTTGCTCGGTGCTGACGATGTGCGGCGACAGGGGCGGGATCGTGATCAGCACCACGCCCGCGAAGACGCCCGCCCGCATCGCGTGGCGCAACGGTGCGATCTTCCAGACAAACGACTCGATCAGGCCCGCGACGCCCACCAGCGCCAAGACCGGCAGCACGCGCAGCGTCCCGTTGGCCGGCCAGAAAGTCCAGTGGTACCCGTTGAGCACCACGAACGCGGGCGTCATCGCCAGAGCAACCGCCGGAGCGCTCATCCACGCCCCGACGGCGCCAGAGGAGGTTTTCTCGCCCGCATCCCCCCCGGCCCGCTCGCTGCGGAGGAGTCGCCACACCAGCCAAGCGCCCAGCCAGAGCACACCAGCGATCACGCCGGGCACAACAAAGCCGAGAAGGATCTCGCTGGCGTTCATTGGAGGCGCTCGCGCAGGGGGAAGCGGGGCTCGGATTAGTTCGCCAGGCCCTCGACCGCGACAATCAGGTTCACGGTGTTGCCCAGCCCGCCGCCTTCGCCGCCGTCGGCCGCGAGGTAGGTCGTCATGCCGAAGTCGGAACGCTTGATGCTGAAGCGTGCCTCGAAGCCCGCGGCGGGCGTGCCCCGGATGCTGCCGGTGCCGATCCAGTCCATCTCGGCTGTGATCCGCTTGGTCACGCCGTGCAGCGAGAGGTCGCCGACGAGCTCGAACTTGTCACCGCTGCGCCGGACCTCGGTGCTGCGGAAGGTGATCTGCGGGAACTGGCGGCTGTTGAAGAAGTCCGCCTGGCGCAGGTGGCGATCACGGTCACTATTGCCGGTGTCGACGCTGTTGGTCGCGATCGTAAAGTTGAACGACCCTCCGCCCGGATTGCTGGCGTCGAAGGAAAACTCGCCGTCGATTTCGTTGAACCGGCCGTAGAAGTTGGTCACGCCCTGGTGGCGGATCCCGAAGATCACGGAGGTGTGGACCTTATCGACCTTGTAGGTGCGGAGGTTCGCGGTCGCGGTCTGGGCGGTCGAGGCGAGGCCCTCGACAGCGCTGCGGCTCGGAGTCGCGGCGGCGATTGCCGCGATGGCTGCGATCCCGGCGAGCGACGAAACGGCGATGGCTGCGGTCTTGTTCATCGGCGGCAAACTCCTCATTTGAATTCGGCCCCCGCGATCGGGGCCCGTCTGTGCACGCCCCGCCACGCCGGGCGGAGGCTGCCTGCAGAACGGACGCCCCGGAGTTCTCATTCCCGCCCGAAGCGGATGCAATCAAAAAATCTTGTGAAGACAAATTGTTGTGCGGCCCCCGTCAGGCGATCTGGCGCACGACGCAGTAACCGCGCTCGCAATCACTGCATTTGCAGGGATTCCGAGCGATCAGCGCCGGTTGCAGACGGGATCACTCCCACTCGATCGTCGAGGGCGGTTTGGAGCTGATGTCGTACACCACGCGGTTGACGCCCCGCACCTCGTTGATGATCCGGTTCGAGATCGTCGCCAGCACATCGTAAGGAATGCGCGACCAATCGGCGGTCATGAAGTCCTGCGTCTCGACGGCTCGGATCGCGACGACATTCTCGTAGGTGCGTCCGTCGCCCATCACGCCGACGGACTGCACCGGCAGCAGCACCGCGAAGACCTGGCTCGTCTTGCGGTACAGCTCGGCCGCGACGATCTCTTCGAGCAGGATCTCGTCGCATTCGCGCAGCACCGCCAGCTTGTCGGGCGTCACCTCGCCCAGCACGCGGACCGCAAGGCCCGGCCCCGGGAAGGGGTGGCGCCAGACCATCGCATCGGGCACGCCCAGCACCTCGCCGAGCTTGCGGACCTCGTCCTTGAACAGCTCGCGCATCGGCTCGACCAGTTCGAAGCCGAGGTCTTCGGGCAGCCCGCCAACATTGTGGTGCAGCTTGATGTTGGCGCTCTTGCCCGCGTGCCCGTGGCCCGACTCGATCACATCCGGATACAGCGTCCCCTGGGCGAGGAAGCGGGCGTCGGGGATTGACGAAGCGGCCTCCTGAAAGACTCGGACGAACCGATTGCCGATCCGCTTGCGCTTCTCCTGCGGGTCGGTGACGCCCGCGAGATCGCTCAGGAAGGCGTCGGCCGCGTCGGCAACGGTCAGGTTCGTCCGGAAGTGGTCACGGAATGTGCTCTCGACGAGCCCCCGCTCGTTCTTGCGGAGCAGGCCGTTGTCGACGAAGACGCAGCGGAGCCGGTCGCCGATGGCGGCGTGCAGGAGCGCCGCGGTCACCGTCGAATCGACGCCCCCCGAGAGCCCGCAGATGACCGCCCCGCCCCCGACCTGCTCGCGGACGCGATCGATCGCGGCCTGCGCAAAGTCGCTCATGCGCCAGGTCCCTGTGCACCGACAATGCTCGTACAGAAAGTTGCGCAGGAGGTCGCGCCCGTGGGGCGTGTGTGTCACCTCGGGGTGGAACTGCACCCCCCAGAAACGGCGACCGCCGGCGGTCGAGCGGACGACCGCGTAGGGGCAAGAGTCAGTGGAGGCCAGGACCTCGACCGAGGCCGCGGCAAGATCCGAGATCTGATCGCCATGGGACATCCACACCGTCGTGCGTTCGGGAATCGCCTCAAGCAGGGGGTCGCCGCTGCGGATCGAGAGGTTCGCGCGCCCGAACTCCCGCTTGTGTGCTCTGCCGACCGTCGCGCCGAACTCCAGGCAGGCGAGCTGCATCCCGTAGCAGATCCCCAGAACCGGAACGCCCAGGTCGAAGACGCCGGGGTCGCAGCGAGGGGCCCCCGGCTCGTCGACGCTGGCGGGCCCTCCGGAGAGGATGATTCCCCTGGGGTTCATCGCGCGCAGCTCGGAGGCGGGGGTGTCGGGGCTCATCAGCAGGCTGAAGACGCCCGCCTCGCGGACACGCCGAGCGATGAGCTGGGCGGTCTGCGAGCCGAAATCCAGGATGGGGACCACCTCGTCGTGGGGGAGCGTCATCGCGGGCCTCTCGAAGCTTTGGGTTGCCGCAGGCGGCGTGGGGGGAGCCCAGAATGTAGCCCCGAACCTCCGCTCCGCCCAACCGACGCGGGCCGGGCTTACCATTGGTCGGTGCGGTTCATGCTCACAATCTGCTTCGCGCTGGCGGCCCCGCTGGCGGGGTGTACCGCGTCCGCGCCCGCAACTTTTGACACCGACGCCCCCGACGGGCGGATCCAGGCGATCGTCAACGCCGCCCGGGCCGACGACAGGGCCGCGATCCGCGACCTCATCGATCAGCTCGACAGCGACGACCCGGCGGTCAGGATGCTCTCGATCCGGACGCTGGAGCGGATGACCGGCGAGACCTTGGGCTACCGGCACAGCGACCCCGATCACCTCCGGCGTGCGGCGGTGGATCGGTGGGTCGGCTGGGCGGAACAGGGAGGACACGGCTCGTGAGCGCGACAAGGACCGCGCCGGACTACGCCACGGCGCACATCAAGCTCGAGCTCCTTTCCGACCCCATCTACCTCTCAGGGGCGAGGGAGATGGTCTCGGCGGTCTCCAGACGACTCGGGTTCGACGAGGTCACCTGCTGCCAGATCGCCCTGGCGGTCGACGAGGCCCTCGCCAACATCATCTGCCACGGATACAACCGGCGGACCGACGGGAAGATCTGGCTCTATCTCTGGCCGGGCGACGGGGCGCCGGGATCGCCGACCATCCGGATCGTCATCGAGGACGAGGCCCGCCAGGTCGATATCGAGAAGATCAAGAGCCGCGATCTGAAAGATGTGAGGCCCGGCGGCCTCGGCGTGCACATCATCAAGGAAGTCATGGACGAGGTCGTCTACGAGAAGCGCCAGAAGACGGGCATGAGGCTGACCATGGCCAAGTCCGTCTGCGCTTGCGACAACAACACCGGAGGTCACCGCGATGCGTGACGGCGCCGCAATCGATGTCTCTCAAGAGCGGGTCGGCTCGGCCGCGATCGTCAGAGTCTCCGGTGATGTCGACATGACCGGCTCGCCGCGCCTGCGCGACGAGATCCGCACCGCCCAAGACGCCCGGCCCGAGCGCATCGTCGTCGACCTGTCGGAGGTCCAGTACATGGACTCCTCGGGCCTGGCGACGCTGGTCGAGGCGATGAAGAACGCCAAGAACAAGGGCTCGCTGCTCGTCCTGTGCAGCATGCACGACAAGGTCAGGGGCATCTTCGAGATCGCCCGCCTCGACCAGTACTTCACCATCGTCGACTCGACCGACCAAGCTCTGAACGCCTGACGGGCCCGCGCCCCGGCACGCAAGGACCGCGCATGCCCCCAGAGGCCGACAACGACGCCGGCCGGTTTGGCCCCTTACGCCCGATCGAGGGCGCGGGCAAACGCGTCAACGCGCTGCTCGCCCACATCGGCGACCTCGTCCTCCTCTGCATCGAGGCGACGACCTGGATGCTCGTGGCCTTGTGCTCCAGGAAGGTCCGCTTGGGGCGGGCGGCGATCGTCAGCCAGATCTGTCGCCTGGGTGTCCGCTCAATCTGGATCACCTCGCTCGTGTCGGGGGCAGTCGGCGCCATCCTGGCTCTCCAGCTCTCCCCGCCGCTGGACGACTTCGGGCAGAAGGACCTGGTCGCCAACATCATCGGTGTCGCGGTTCTGCGTGAGCTCGGGCCTCTGATCGGGGCGATCGTGCTCACCGGGTTCGCCGGGGCCGCCATCACCGCCGAGATCGGCACGATGGTCGTCTCCGAAGAGATCGAGGCCCTCGAAGCCCACGCCCTGAACCCGGTCCGCTTCCTCGTCGTCCCCCGCGTCATCGCCACCACGCTGAGCATGGGCGCGCTGGCGGTGATCTCGTGCATCGTCGCGATTGGAGCCGCGATGTACATCGCGGCCACCGTTGTCGGCATCCCCGCAACGATCTTCTGGGAAAACCTGCTCGAACAGGTCAAGCCCGTCGATTTCTACACCGGCTGGGCCAAGGGCTTCCTTTTCGGCCTGCTGATCGGCGTGATCGCCTGCGGCAACGGGCTGAAGGTCGCCGGCGGCGCCGCCGGCGTCGGCAACGCCACGACCCGCACCGTCGTCCAGTGCGTCGTGGCGATCGTCGTCGCCGACCTGATCTTCACCGCGATCTTCTACGCACTCGGGCTGTTTTAAGCGGGGCTGGCTTGGGGAGCTGGCTTCTTCGGCCTTCGCCGGTGCGTGCGTGGTCGGTGTCGTTCGGTGCGACCGACGCTCACTTGACGTACGCGCAGAACACTTGCGGGCGAGGCGCCAGTGCCACAGGTCGCCCGGCGCGGCCGGTGCTCACCTGCGATAGGCGACGGGGTCTTCCATTAGCGCGTACCACTCGCGGAGGACGGTCATCCCCGCAAACCCCGCGATGGCGAGGGCGACGAGGATCCACGCCTCGGGCGTGTGCCCCGCGCCGAAGAGCCACCCCGCCCCGTACAGCGTCAGCCAGAGGGCCCCGTACCGCCCGACCTTCTCCGCGGCTCTCGGGCCCGGCCCGGTCATCCGCACCCGACGCCAGCACCACGCGGCGCACAGCACGGCGAGCAACAGCGGCGGGATCGCGGCGCCCGGGCTCACCCAGTCGGGCCAGAGGCCGTCGCCCTCGTCTCGCCTGCCCATCCCCGCCCAGAGCAGGACGATCGTCGAGAGCGCCCAGCCCGCCGCGGCCGCAACCCCGGCGCGGGCCGAGATCGTCGGCACCTTCCGGGCGATCCGGTGACAGACCGCCGCGACCACCAGCGCGTGCGTCATCACCAGCCAGACCGGCCAGACAAACCGCAGCGAGGGGTTGGGCACCAGCATGTGCCCCGCGTAGATCAGCCCCAGGAGCACGAGCCCGACCGCCGGGATGAACTTGCCAGCCGCGTTAAAGACCAGGATCGCCGCAGCCAGCGCGAGCGTGAGCACCGTCGCGGTCGTGCCGAAGACCGTCGCGCCCAGCACCGCGACCATGAGCGTCCCCGCGACCACGCTCAGCGCCGCCTCCAGCGGGAGTTGGCCCGAGGCGATCGGACGCTCCGGGCGCAGGGCCCGGTCGCGCTTTGTGTCCAGAAGGTCATTGAGGGCCGCCCCGAAGGCGTAGAGGCCCGTGGCGCTGGCGGCCCCCCCGATCAGCAGCAGCCAGAGTGGGCGGAGGGTCAGCGCCGCCGTCCCGGGTTCTTCCTCGGTCGCCCGGGTCCACAGGATCACAAACCAGACATTGCCGACCGCCGCGAACGCGGTCGAGACCCGTGTCAGGTGCAGCACGGGGGCGAATCTGGCCAGAACGCGTCGCATCGGGGGCGATCCTATGGGAGCGGGCAGGGCGATCGCATGATCCGGCAGATCTGACTGGTTTGTTGAGCAGAAGTCTCAGCGGCAGGCGACCCCTCCAGCTGGCGATAAATGCGATCGCCCCACGGGTACGGGCCTCCCAAACGCGCCCTCCGGCGGCGTACCATCGATCCCCGATGCCTCCGAACCGATCCCCAGCCCAACCGACAGGCCAGCCACCCGTCGCGATCGTCGTCAGCCGATACCACGGCGCGATCACCAACGCCCTCCTCGACGGCGCCAGACGCCTCTACCTCGACGAGGGCGGGCGTGAGGAGGATCTGGGCGTCATCGACGCTCCTGGTTCCTACGAGCTGACCGCCATCGCCCTCGCCGCCGCCCAGAGCGGGATGTTCAAGGGCGTCGTCGCGATCGGGTGCGTCGTCAAGGGCGAGACCGACCACGACCGCTACATCAACGAGGCCGTCGCCCACGGGCTGACGGCCATCACCCTGGGCACCGGCATCCCCTGCGCCTTCGGCCTCCTGACCGTCGACGCCCCCGAGCAGGCCGAGGCCCGCGCCGGGGGCGAGCACGGCAACAAGGGCACAGAAGCCATGGGCGCGCTGCTCGACACCCTGCGCTCGATCGATGCGATCGGCAAAGCCGTCGAGAGCGGCAAGGGCCCTTCGGCCCTGCCCCGCACCATCGGGCGGATCATCGCCAAGCCCGGCACGATCGGCGGGGCCGGATCGGAGCAGGCCTGATGGCCGTCGCCGGCAGCGTCAGAGAGCTCGGGTGCGATGTGCTCTGCCCGCTCGATGCGCGCGCAGACCGCCCGACGACCATCGCCGACGCGGTGCTCTTGGTCGCGGCCTTCCCGCCCGACGACCGGCTGCGCGCGCTGGCGATCGCCACAAGGCGCCTCGCCCTGCAGCTTCTGTTCGAGATCGACTCTTCCGGTGGCGATCGGGCGATCGATGATGTGCTCTCCCGCCTCGACGAGGTGGAGGACTTGGGGCCGATCCATCGCGAGCGGGTCGAGATGCTCGTGCGGGGCTCGTGGGCCGGTCGGTCGCAGGCGGACCGGCTGTTCGCCTCGCTGGCGCCGACCTGGCCGGCCAGCCGCCAGCCCGGGGTCGACCGCGCGCTGCTGCGCCTCTCGCACTTTGAGATCACCTCCGGCCTGACGCCCGCGAAGATCGCCGTCAACGAGGCGGTCGAACTCGCCAAACGCTTCAGCACCGAGCGGAGCCCCTCGTTCATCAACGGCCTACTCGGCAAGCTGGTGCGTTCGATGCAGGACGAGGCCTCGGCGGCGCAGCAGTAACCGACGGAGCAGCGATGGGACTCTTCAAAGCCGCACTATCGAAAGTCAAAAAAGGCCTGGACCGCACGCGCGAGTCGTTCGTCGGCGGGCTGCGTTCGATGCTCATGGGGCGCAAGCTCGACGAGCAGCTCATCAAGGAGCTCGAAGCCAGGCTCATCCAGTCCGATGTCGGCGTCCGCGCCACGCGCCGCCTCATCGAGGGCGTCCGCGAGGATTTCAAAGACGGCAAGCTCACCAAAGGCGAGGATGTCCTCGATTACCTCAAGCGCGAGCTCAAGGCGATGTGGCCCGAGGAAGACCGGCGGCTGAATGAGGCCCCCGGCGGCACAAAGCCGACGGTCATCCTCGTCACCGGCGTCAACGGCGCAGGCAAGACCACCAGCATCGCCAAACTCTGTATGGCGCTGCGGGCGGAGGGCAAGTCCGTGCTTTTGGGCGCGTGCGACACCTTCAGGGCCGGCGCCGTCCGCCAGCTTGAGATCTGGGCCGAGCGTCTCGGCGTCGAGGTGGTCAAGGGCCAGCAGGGGGGCGACCCCGCCGCCGTCGCCTTCGACGCCGCGGCCGCCGCGAGGGCCCGGGGCGTCGATGTGCTCATCGTCGACACCGCCGGACGGCTGCACACCCAGGACCCGCTGATGCGCCAGCTCGAAAAGATCCGCAAGGTGATCGACAAGCAGATCGAGGGCGCGCCGCACGAGGTGCTGCTCGTCCTCGACGCGACCAGCGGGCAGAACGCGATGCGTCAGGCCGAGGAGTTCTCAAAGGCCGCGGGCGTCACGGGCATCTTCCTCTCCAAGCTCGACGGCACCGCCAAGGGCGGGATCGTCATCGCCATCAAGGACGCCACGGACATTCCCGTGAAGTTCATCGGCGTCGGTGAGACTCCCGAAGACATCGAGCCCTTCGACCCCGAGACCTTCATCGAGGCGATGTTCGCCGTCTAAGGACCCGGCGTCTACCTCACGATGTGCAACGCGAGGTATGGCACGAGAAACAACAGAATAATCGCCAGTTCGTACGCGCCCATCAGCCCGTAGTGCAGCGCGTCGAAGCGGTCGTCTGGGATCTTGAACCACCGCCTGTGCAGGCGCCGGACCCACCCGCCGGCGCCGACATACAGCGCAAACCAAAGCAGCAAAACCCCGAAGTTGATGATCACGCACCAGAGCAACGCCTGGTGGAGTTGGTCGATGTTCATCGGTAGCCTCCTGTCGCATGGAAGTCCCTCGGGCCGGACGCCCGCGCCGGGCGTCGGCGTTCGAAGAGGCTATTCCGGACAGACCCGGCACGATGACCATGCCCGTGAAGCCAGATTCCCGGTAGACTGTCTTTCGACGCCAACCGCGCTGCTCGCGCCGGAGGACGGACCATGCGCCCGCGGATCCTTGCCGATACCAGTTTCTCGTTCGGTTTTTCAGGGGCGGGCGCACCCAAACGCGAGCCCGAACGACCCTTCCGCGTGCTCCTGCTCGCCGACTTCTCGGGAAGCGCCGCCCACGAACGCCGCGAGCCCCTCGCATCGCGCCCTATCCTGCGGGCCGACATCGACAACCTCGATTCGCTGATGCAGCGCCTCGATGTCCGAGTGCCGATCCCCGTCGGCGATCGGGCCTACGGCGTAGGCATCCACACACTCGACCAGCTCCACCCCGAGGAACTCTTCGCGGACTTGGAGCTCTTCGCCGCCCTCCGCAACCTCAGAGCGAGACTGTCGGATCCGTCACGCTTCAAGGAAGCCGCCGACGAGATCCGCTCGATGCTCTCGCCGCAGACCGGGGCCGGGCCCGCGTCGCTGCCCGCCCCTTCCAATCCGGCCGGGCAGGGGTCAGAAGCGGACGACTTTTCCAAGCTCCTGTCGGGCGAGATGGTCCCCGCCGGCGAGAGCAGGCCCGCCATCGCCGACGACCTCATCCGCGCCGTCGTCGGGCCCCACATCGTGCCCGCGGCCGACCCGAAGCAGGCCGAGTTCGTCGCCGCTCTCGACAAAGCGATCAGCGCCGAGATGCGGGCGATCCTGCGTTCGGACGGCTTCAGAACCGTCGAGACCGCCTGGCGCAGCCTGCACACGCTGATCACCCGCCTTGAGACCGACGAGACGCTGACGATCGACATCCTCGATCTCTCCAAGGCCGAGCTCGAAGC
>SLFH01000097.1 GCA_007124345.1 Phycisphaerales bacterium
GAAAGATCTCGTCGAGCTCCTCAGGCGTGCTGGTCGGTGCTTCGCCCACAGCCCATTCGCCGTATGGGATGTACTCATAGGCGAGAGGGGACCTCGCCTCGCCCGATGCCCCGGTGGTCGCGGCCGGGTCGGCGGGGGACAGCGCGTCCGCCGGGGTCGCTTTGGCCAAGCCCGCCGAGGTCGCAAACATCAAAAGCACGAGCGGAACCCGTAAGCCCCTCCGTTTGCATGCCGGGCCTGCCCCAGACTTCATTGTGACGCGAGGCTGAGGCACACGCGGTTCGGTGATCATCACTAACTCCATTACGCCGGTTCGGTTGTCGGATGTACTCACAAAGGCCGGACTGGGCTGGTGAAGGCTTTGACGCTTCATGCGGGCCGGCCCTCTGCTTTGGCCGGGGCGGACGGTTCTGGCGTTCACTCCGCGACGCATTCGACTTCGATGCCCTCCAGGCGGCGGTACAGGCGATACGCCCGATCGATGGGGCGCCAGTCGTGGATGAGCATCTCGAAGGGCCGCCAAAGGACAACCCACACCGCGATGGACAGGCCGTTCGCGATCTTGTTCACCAGCGGAGTCTCCGCGATGCCGGCGATGGCCTGAGAGAGGAACACAAGGGCGAGGGCGATGACCACCGCGGCAAAGAAAGTCTTCCACGCGACCCTGAAGTGGTTTCGCAGACTGGACTTAAGTTTCGTGGCGGCCGAGGCGAAGTGGCTTTGAAAAGCCCGCTCGACGGCCTGGCAGCAGCCGCTCTCCCCCTCGGGCAGCCGGATGGTCAGCCGGAAGGAGCGGGACTCGGGCATCTCAGAGGCCCGCTCGCTCACATAAGCATCGGCACCGACGGCGACGCGACGCCTCTCCATCGGTGCGGGGTCGAACGACTGGAAGAGGTCATCGACCCGGCGGACCTGGATCTCGATGCGCTCGACGCCGTTTCGTGGTGGCGGGCTACCGGTTTGGGGGTCAAGGTCGTTCATATGTGCTCCTGGGCGCACGGGCTTGGCGGGACTTCCGGGACAAAGCGGATGACCCACGGGGACCGCTACCGACGTCACACGACACTGTCGCAGGCAACTGATAGGTATGTAGGTACTTATCCCACGAGTTAAGAGTCAGGCGTTATGGCCAAGACGCCCGGCATTCACCTTTTGCGACACAGATATACAGTATCTCCAACCGGCTGCTAGTGACGATAGCGTTCTGAAGTCCCAAGCCGCAAGCGCCATGTTCTAAGGAACTAAAAAATTTTTTTCTACAACGCGCCTCCGGGCGGCGCGAAAGGCAAGCACTTGAGGTAGCATGCCGAGGCCCGTCGCGTGGATATCCACCCAGACCGCCCGGGGGGCGGCACGAATATAGATCGCCGGAATCCAGATGAACTCCGAACTCGCCTTGGTTCTTGCCCTGCTAGTTGGCGCGATCGTCATGTTCGCGATCAACAAACCGCGTATGGATGTGGTCGCGCTCATCATGATGACTTCCCTGCCGTTTACAGGGGTGATCAGCATGGGCGAGGCGTTGGCCGGGTTCAGCGATTCAAACATCGTGCTGATCGCCGCCCTGTTCGTCATCGGCGAGGGGCTGGTCCGAACGGGCGTGGCCCGAAAGATGGGTGATCTACTCATAAAGAAAACCGGAAAAAGCGAGACCCGCTTGCTGGTCCTTCTCATGATCAGCGTGTGCGCCCTCGGCTCGCTGATGAGCTCTACGGCGGTGACGGCGATCTTCATCCCGGTGGCGTTGCGCGTCGCCGTGAGCAGCGGGTCGTCGCCCGGCCAGTTGATGATGCCGCTGAGCTTCGCGGCCCTGATCAGCGGGATGATGACCCTCGTCGCGACGGCGCCGAACTTGGTCGTCAGCAGCGAATTGGTCCGGCAGGGGTTCGACGGGTTCGAGTTCTTCTCGTTCACACCCTTCGGGATACCCGTGCTTGTCCTGGGGATCCTCTACATGCTTGTGGTCCGCCGATGGCTGCCGGGCGCAAAAGACGCGAGGGCCGTCGACACGATCCGGCGCCCGAGCTTGGCCGATTGGGTGGTCGAGTACGAGCTGGCGTCCCGGGAGCACCGCGTTCTGATCCCGACGGGCTCGCCCTTGGTGGGCAAGGCGTTGTCGGAGATCGACCTACGCAGTTCCGCCGGGGTGAACATCATCGCGATCGAAAGGAACCGACGGTTCGGACGCACCTTGCTGCAGCCCTCTCCCCAGACCGTGCTGCAAGCCGAAGACATCGTGCTGGTCGATCTGCTCAAGACCTGCCCAAGTGTCGAGGCGGTCCGGGACCGCTACGGGCTGAAAGTGCTCCCGATGGTCGGGAAATACTTCGCCGATCTGTCCCAAGAGCTGGGGATGGCCGAGGTAATGGTGCACGCCGAGTCCCGCCTGGTCGGGAAGACGGTCATCGAGTCGGCCTTCAGGACCAGGACGGGGCTGACGGTCATCGGGTTCCGGCGCGGGGACCATATATTCGGCAAGGAACTGACCGAAGAGCCCCTCAAGGTGGGCGACACCCTGCTGGTCGTCGGGCCATGGAAACAGATCGAACGGGTGCGGGTCGACGACGCGGGCGTGATCCTGATGCGTATGCCGGTGGACATCGATGAGGTGTTGCCCGCGTCGGGCAAGGCGCCCTTTGCCCTGTTTGCCCTCGGCGTGGTCGTCGCGCTGATGATCTCCGGCATCGTGCCCAATGTGCAAGCCGCGTTGATCGGCTGCCTGATCATGGGGGCCACTGGGTGCATCACCGGCGACGGGGCCTACCGCTGCATCAACTGGAAGACGCTGGTTCTGATCGTGGGGATGCTCCCATTCTCGATCGCTCTCAAGAGGACCGGCGGGGTGGACCTGGCCGCAGGCGCCATCGCAGCGCTGACGGAGAACGCCGGATACCACGCGGTGCTCGCCTTGATCTTTGCGACGACCATGGGCCTGAGCATGTTCATGTCGAACACCGCCACGGCCGTGCTTCTCGCGCCGGTCGCCATCGCGGTCGCGGTCGAGATGGACGCCTCGCCCTATCCGTTCGCGATGATTGTCGCGCTGGCCGCCTCGACCGCCTTTGTAACGCCCGTCTCTTCGCCGGTGAACACGCTCGTGGTCACGCCGGGAAACTACAAGTTCGGCGACTTCGTTCGGATCGGGGGGCCCTTCGCCCTGATCGTCATGATTGTTTGCGTGTTCCTCGTACCCATCATCCTTCCTCTGTAAGCGCTCCGCCACAACCACCATTGAAAGAGGGTCACCATGGGCCTGCCACCCGACGCTTCGATGAGCGGCATGCAGAAATTCCTCAGCGTCGTAGAGCGGGTGGGCAACAAGGTGCCCCACCCGGCGGTGATCTTCCTGCTCCTGCTGGCGCTCGTCGTAGCGTTCTCGCAGGTCCTGCACATGACCGGCGCGACCGTCACCTACGAGGTCATCGTGCCGAAAGCCGCACCCGACATGGTCGAGATCAACGACCCGATGTACTACGGGATGGGCACCCCGCTGGGGTACGGCTCCATCGATGAGAAGCAGTGCCACATTGAAACCCGGACCGCCCAAGCCCGCAGCCTGCTGACGGTAGAGGGTCTGCGGTTCATGTACACCTCGTTGATCCCTAACTTCATGGCGTTCACCGCCGTGGGGCTGATCATCGTGGCCATGCTGGGCGTGGGCGTGGCCGAGGAATCCGGCCTGATCAAGGCGTTGATCCGCAAACTCGTGGTGATCGCGCCCCCGAAGCTGCTGGTGTACATCATGGTCTTCGTCGGCATCCTTTCCAGCATCGCGGCGGACGCGGGGTACCTGGTGCTGATCCCCCTGGCGGGCGCTGCGTTCATCAGCGTCGGCCGCCACCCCCTGGCCGGCCTGGCCGCGGGGTTCGCGGCCGTCGCGGGCGCCTTTACCGTGAACATGCTGATCAAGCCGCTCGACGCCGTGCTGGTCGAGTTCACCAACGACGCGATCGGGCTCGTGGATCCGGAGAAGTCCATCGGGTTGGCTTCCAACCTCTGGTTCTCCGTTGTATCCGTACTGTTCCTGACCATTGTCATCGCGGTGATCACCGAGCGGGTCATCGAGCCGCGCCTTGGCAAGTACGAGGGCGAACGCCCCGATGACGGGGACGCGACCCTCTCCAGCGAAGAGAAACGCGGGCTCAAGCTCGCCGGGCTCGGGCTCCTCGGTGTGCTGGTGTTCTTCGGGCTGCTCTCCCTGCCCGAGGGGTCCCCGCTGCGCGACGCAGAGACCGGGGCGCTGATCGGAAACACCCCGTTCATGAACGGCCTGATCGCCTTCATCGCCTCTGTGTTCCTGGTCTCCGGGTTCGCGTACGGCATCGGGGCGGGGACGATGAAGAAGGGCACCGATGTGATCAAGGCCATGGAGAAGGCGGTGTCCACCCTCGGCAGCCTCATCTTCCTCCTGTTCATCATCGCGCAGTTCATCGCGTTCTTTAACTACTCGAACATGGCCACGATTTTGGCCGTGTCACTCTCCAACGCCCTCACCGGCGCGAATGTCGGTCCGCTCTGGCTGCTGCTGGGCTTCATCGTGGTCGTGGTCATCCTGGACTTCCTCATCACCGGCGCGATCGCCAAGTGGGCCATCTTCGCGCCGATCTTCGTCCCGCTGCTGATGCGGCTCGGCGTCGAGCCGGAATCGGTGCTGGCCGCCTATCGGGTGGCGGATTCGCCGATCAACATGATCACGCCGCTGAACGCCTACTTCGCGCTGGTGGTGGTGTTCTGCCAGAAGTACGACAGGCAGGCGGGCGTCGGCACGGTCGTCGCATTGATGCTGCCGTATGTCGCGGTGCTGCTTGTGCTGTGGACGCTGCTGTTTGTGGTGTGGCAGGTCTTCGGACTGCCCTGGGGCATCTGACGCCGCGCAGATGTTCTCTTCCCCTCTCTCACACTGAGCCCAACATCCCAAGGAATTGCGATCATGACGCTCGCCAAAATCCCGCTCGATACCAAGTCCGCCGAGGAACGCCTGCTCCGATACCTCGGGATCGAGGGGGTCAGCGGTCACGAGAAGGCCATCTCCGACGCGATCATCGAGGATCTGAAGGCGTTGGGTGTGCCGGCGTCGGACATCTACCAGGATTCTGCGCACGAAAAGATCCCGCTCCCCACCGAGGTTGGAAACCTCTACGCCTACCTTCCCGGGACCGAACCGGGGCCCCGCATCATGTTCTCCACCCACCTGGACACCGTCCCCATCTGCGCGGGCGCCAAGCCGATGCGCGACGCCGGACGGATCGTCACCGACGGCAGCACCGGGCTGGGCGGCGACAATCGCACAGGATGCGCAGTCCTCGTCACACTGGTCGAGACACTGCTCAAGAACAAGCTGCCCCACCCCCCGATCACCCTGCTCTTCACGGTCCGCGAGGAGAGCGGCCTGCAGGGGGCCCGCAACATCGATCCGGCGGACTTCAAGGGCGCTGCCATGTGCTTCAATGTCGACGGCAAGGTACCCGCCGAACTGATCACCGGCGCCGTGGGCGCAGAGGCATGGGAGGCCACGATCAAGGGCAAGGCCTCCCACGCCGGAGTCGCCCCCGAAAAGGGCATCTCATCCACGCTTGTCGGCTCGATCGCAATCGCCGCGGCCCACCGGGAGGGCTGGTTCGGCAAGGTCGTCAAGCCGGACGGGCACGGCACCAGCAATGTCGGTGTCTTCGGCGGACACGACAACCACGCCGCTGGCGACGCGACCAATGTCGTGACGGACTTCGTGTACCTCAAGGGCGAGACCCGGAGTCCCGACGCGGCGTTCGCGGCCCGCATCACCGCCGCCTACCACGACGCCCTCAAGTCAGCTGTTTCCATCGTCAAGGACTCCGACGGCGCCACCGCCGATCTGCACTTCAAGGGCCAAGCGCAGTATCCCTCCTTCAATCTGCCCGATGACTCCGCCGCCGTCAGCCACGCCAAGCGGGCCGCCGAGTCGCTGGGAATGTCCCCCACAACCGTGTTCTCCAACGGCGGCCTTGACGCCAATTGGCTGGTCAACTACGGCGTTCCGACGGTGACGATCGGCGCGGGCCAGCACGAGATCCATACAGTGAACGAATTCGTCGACCTGGCGCAGTACGCCGATGGCTGCCGCCTGGCGGTGGCGATGGCCTCGCTCGACGCCCCATGAGGCCGGGGCGGCCTCGGAGTCCTTCGGTTCCTACTTCTTCTTGCGCTCCGGCGAGCGGCCGACACGCCCGATCTGCAATTGCCAGGAACCGAAACGCTCGCTGAGGAACTTGTACAGCGACGCGCCCAGAAGAGTACCGATCGCGATCGACGCGAACACGAACACGGTGGAGACCAGCCCCTCCATGCCCTCGGTCGTGTTGCTGAGCATCCGTTTCACACTCAGCAGGCTCAGCGCCCCGGGCACCAGCAGCCAGAAGCTGGGCAGGAAGGTCACCATGGGCGGCGGGCCCTTGAACTTGAGGTGGATCAGGTAGCCCAGCGGCGTCGCCACGAGCGTGCCGAAGAAACCGCTGAACTGACTCCCGAACACCCCCGCGGTAAGCCGCTGGGCCGTAAAAGCAAGGATCAGGACGAGCAGCATCCAGGGCAGGGCGTTCTTGGGCGCAGAGAAGTGCAAGAAGACGCCCACGCCGAAAACCAGCGCACCGATCCACGGAAACCACGCGAGAATCGCGATGCCCGTGACATCGGGAGTCAGGATGGGGTCTCCATCGAGCTGAAACCCCGCGAGCATGGCGCCGGCGGCCAGACCGAACGCGATCAGGAAGAGCTGGACAAAGCCCGTGATCAATCGGCTCGATCCGCTCACCATGTCGCCGTAGGCCAGTTCGATCATGCCGAAGGTGAGCATGGCCCCGGGCAGGAACGTGACCAGGGGCGGGATGAGCACATGAATCGGATCCACCGGCAGACCATAGCGGACCGCCAGAAACACCATCGCGGAAACCATGGCGGCCGCAAGCACCGGGAGCGTGACCGAGAAGAGCGACTTCTCGTTCATCACCAACTTGAGCACACCCACCATCGCCCCGAGGACCGCGCAGAAGAGAATGCCCTCCGGCACCGGGTTCAGGATCATGGCCACGCCTATGGAGAGCACAATGTGCCCCAGCAAAGTCCCGAGCACCCCGAAGCGGGCGGGGCTTCGTGTAATAGCAGTCAGACGGGCGGAAGCCTCAGAGATCGGGATCTTCCCGCCCTGCACCTCGGTACCGAGGTTGTACACATCCGCCATCTGATCCAGGCGCAACTTGCGGAGCGGCCCCTCCGCCAGGGTGACCCTCTCGCCCTCTCCACCGTCAAGAGTGATGAATATGGCCGTTGGAAACGCAACAACCCGCGCCCGGCGGGCTCCGTATGAGGTCGCGATGCGACGGATCTGGAGTTCGACATGGGCGGTCTGCTCGCCGCAGGCCAAGTACGCCTGCCCAAGCCGATACAAGAAGTCCAGCAAATCATCGGTGCTATGGGTCGGCTCGGACTTCTCGGTCATGATTGGACCTGCTCCTGAACCCCATGATCCCGGTGTGAACGAGATCATATCGGCTCATGGGTGACAGGCGTTAGATCGATCGCTGAACAGGGAGCCACGCCGGCGTGGAAGCCAAGAACCTACGGGATTCCGCCAAGAACTAGCAAAGCAACAAAGCCACTCATCAGGACCACAATGGCAACCCCCGAGTTTGCAACCTCGGCAGATGGCCGACCGAGACCGGCGAACGCAGCGAGCGGTTCGGGCCGGTGCGGGGGACAAACCCCCGTGCCCACACCAACGTGCCCAGTTGCAACGACCCGGGCCCCCCTCTCCCGCCCTGATGAACCGAGGCCGGCCCGAACACAACATCGGGCTCTGTTGCCTTGTTCGAGCCGACCGGCCTCGAACCGAGATCTCTTCGGCCGGACGCCCCGCTTGACGGAGCCGCGAGTCCGGTTACTCGATACCCCGGCCCCGTCAACGGTTCAGCGACTCCAGGACCATCCCCACAAACTCCTCGAACGGATCCCCGAACTCCATCCAGCGGATGACCACGACGAGGCTGTTCTCGCGGTCGACATACACCCGATTGCCCGAGCCGGAGTGGAAAAATGCCGACTCCGGCGCTCCAGCGATCAGGCCGCGGTCGGTGTTCAGCCGCCAGTTCATAAATCCGTAGTCACGCCGGAGGTCGGTCGGGGTCTCGGCGAGCTCGAACCATGCCTCCGGGATCAGTTGCTCGTCGCCCCAGCGGCCGCGGTGCATCGTCAGCAGCCCGACGCGGGCCAGGTCGCGGGCGCTGATCCACATGCTCCCGCCCCAGCCCCCGCCCGACGAAGATCCCTGCATCTTCTCGCCGTCGATCGTCACCCACGCGTTGTCGTACCCCTGCCATCGCCATGCCGTCGAGGCGCCGATCGGGTCCATGACCTCTCTTCGCAGCACCCGCGGCAGCGGCTCGCGCAGCACCTGCATCGCCGCGAGCGCCAGGCGGGCGGAGGCGACATTGGAATACACAAACAGCGACCCCGGCTCCCCCAGCGGCACGCCGTCGGGCCTCCGCCCCTCCGCGTGCCACGGCTTGCCCCACACCTCCCCATCCCACTCGCTGACCATCCGCAGCATGTGGTCCCAGGTGATCTTGCGGTTGTGCTCTGACGAAAAATCATCGAACCCGTCCTGCCCACGCACCGACCTGTAGACCGGGTCGTGCACATCCTCGATCAACCCGCGCCCTGCCGCGACGCCCATCACCAGCGTGACGAAGCTCTTGGTCACGCTGTAGCTCATGTCCACGCGTTCGGTGTCGCCCCATTCGGCAACGATGTAGCCATCCTTGACGATCATCCCCGTCACGCCGCCGTGGTCGCGCACCGGGCCGATGATCTCGCGGTGGGTGTCCTCGTTGCCGGCCCGCCACTGTTGGATCGCGAGCTCGGGCTGGCGCGGGATCGAGGTCGGGTTGTCCCGACTGAATCGGATCGCCCGCTGAACTATCTCCGAGTCCATGCCGACATCGCCCGGATCCCGCCGCTCCCAGTCGCTCCCATAGCCCGGAAAGTACATCTCGCCTGCCTCGTTCTGATCGGTCTCTCGTGCGTGCGTGTCGGGGGCGAACAGTCCGCTGCCTACGCAGCAGATCGCCACGCCCGTCAGCAACGGCCTTCGGTTCGTTCGCGTCGGTCCTCGCATACCCATCACTCCTTCCCGCTCTGCGGCAGCGGCGGCAGGATCTCCGCCGCGCCCTCGGCGGGGATGTCGGCCTCCATGTCCGGGTCCGGGTTGTCCTTGTCCCATCCTTCCGATTCGGCGATGATGGTCGTCGCGACCATGTCGCCGGTCACATTGATCGTCGTGTTGCCCATGTCGATCAGGCGGTAGATCCCGACGACGATGCCCGCGATCTCCGGCGGCAGGTTGAACGCGTTGACAAAGATCAGCGCGATCACCGCCCCGCCCCCCGGGATCCCGCCCGAACCCTCCGACAGGATCAGTCCGACGACGATGATGATGAGCATCTCACCGATCGTGAACTCGACGCCGACGGCCTGCGCCGTGAACAGCAGCACGCCGGTCAGCATCAGCGCCGTGCCGTCCTTGTTGAGCTGGGCGCCCAGCGGCAGCGTGAACGAATAAATCTTCCGCGGCAACTTCAGGCGGTTGGCCGCCAGGTCGATCGCGACAGCCAGCGTCGCCAAACTCGAACAGGTGCCCGCCGCCGTCGCGTAGAGGGGGCCCGTCTTCTTCAGGAACGGCCAGGGCGTCCAGCTCGACAGCGTCGTCAGCGCGATCATCTGGATCACGAACATGCACGCCTGAGCGAGCCAGATCCCCGCGAGAAAAAGC
>SLFH01000226.1 GCA_007124345.1 Phycisphaerales bacterium
AGGATTGTCCGGAGGTCTGTTCTTTTGGGCATGCTGGCTCGCGGGCCGGGAACACGGGGCGCGCGGCCCGCGCGACCCCCGCGCCGGCCGGCTCCGAGCCCGGCGGGTTTCCGCCAAGCGTAAGCGGCGAGGACCCCAAAGACAAAGAATCGACACGCATACCTACGCCCCAAACAGGGCGGAAACCGGCCCGGGACCGGGTCCGCGGGCCCGTTCCTGCGGCTGCGAGGCGTCCGAACCTCCCCCCATGCCCGCGATCCTCGCAACCCGGGCGGCCCGCCGGGCCGATGTCTCCGATCCCGGCGCGATCCGCCGGCGTACAACCCCCCGGCCCCTCCCGATGCGAGCAGGGGCACGGAGGACCACGGCGGGGCCCGAGCCCCGCCGCAATCTGAGAGGAGCTCGGCGTGTGCGGTATCGTCGCCTATATCGGGGCCAAGAAGGCCAGACCCCTCCTGATCGAGGGGCTCAAACGCCTGGAGTACCGCGGGTACGACTCGGCGGGGATCGGCATCCTCTCCGATGAATTCGGGCTGGAGGTCGCCAAGTCCGTCGGGCGCGTCTCGCACCTGGAGAACCGGCTCAAGGAACTCGGGGGCTTTGACGGCTCGCTCGGCCTCGCCCACACACGCTGGGCGACCCACGGTGGCGTGACCGAGGCCAACGCCCACCCCCACCGCGACGACAAGGCGGGGATCTGCCTCGTCCACAACGGGATCATCGAGAACCATTCCGCCCTGCGCAAGTACCTGATGGAGCGCGGGCACACCTTCCACTCCGAGACCGACACCGAGGTCCTGGCGATGCTGATCGGGGAGCTGTACGACCCCGAGAACGGGACCGACCTGGAAGCCGCGGTCCAGACGGCGCTGCGCGAGGTCAAGGGGGCGTACGCAATCGCGGTGATCTGCGAGAACGAGCCGGGCGTGATGGTGTGCGCCCGCAAGGGGTCTCCGCTGCTCGTGGGCGTGGGCAACGAGGAGTTCATCGTCGCCTCAGACGCGTCGGCGATCGTGGCGCACACGACCCAGGCGTTCATGCTCGACGATTACAACGTCGTCAAGATCACGCGCGAGGGGTTCAGGACCTCGACAGTCGACAATGTCGAGATCATGCCGAAGGTCACGGAGCTGGAGTACGAGCTCGAGCAGATCGAGCTCGGGGGCTTCAGCCACTTCATGCAGAAAGAGATCTTCGAGCAGCCCGCCTCGCTGCGCACGACGCTGGGCGGGCGCATCGACCACAACGAGGGCAAGGTGGTGCTCGGCGGGCTGGCGCAGTTCGCCAAGGAGCTCGTCAAGGCCAGACGCATCATCCTGACCGGCCAGGGCACGGCCCTGCACGCCTCGATGATCGGCGAATACCTCATGGAGGACATCGCCAAGATCCCCACCGAGTGCGAGTACGCCAGCGAGTTCCGCTACCGCAACCCGATCGTCGAGGACGGGACGGTGGTGATCGCCGTCAGCCAGTCCGGCGAGACGGCCGACACGATCGCGGCGCTGCGAGAGGCGAAGGACAAGGGCGCGCTCTCGGTGGGCGTGGTCAATGTTGTCGGCTCGTCGATCGCTCGCGAGACGGACATGGGCGTCTACCTGCGCGTGGGCCCGGAGATCGGCGTCGCCTCGACCAAGGCCTTTACGGGCCAGGTCACGGTGCTGACGCTGATCGCGCTGTTTATGGGCCGCCGGCGGGTCACCTCGCCCGAACGCTGCGCCAGGATCATGAACGCGCTGGACGCGGTGCCCGACAAGATCGAGCAGATCCTCGCCAAAAACGACGAGATCCGGCGCATCACAGAGCGGTATGTCGAGCGGAACAACTGGCTCTTCCTCGGTCGCGGGTACAACTACCCCACCGCGATGGAGGGCGCGCTCAAGCTCAAGGAGATCAGCTACATCCACGCCGAGGGCATGCCCGCGGCCGAGATGAAGCACGGGCCCATCGCCCTCATCGACGAGGGCATGCCCGCCGTCTTCATCGCCAACAAGGGCAGCCAGTACGACAAGGTGATCAGCAACATCGAGGAGGTCCGCAGCCGCGGCGGCCATGTCATCGCCATCGCCACCGAGGGCGACGAGGAGATCCGCTCGGTCGCCGAGGAAGTGATCTACATCCCCGGCTGCCCCGAGGCGATCAGCCCGCTGCTGACGGTCGTGCCGTTGCAACTGATGGCGTACCACGCGGCGGTGCTGCGAGGCCACGATGTGGACAAGCCTCGGAATCTGGCGAAGTCGGTGACCGTGGAGTGAGGCGGCCCGGGGTGGCCCGGCTCGCCGAGCCGGGTTCGGGGCGCGGGGCGCGAAGGAATCTTCCTGTGGCACTGGCGGCTTGCCCGCCAGTGTTTTTGTTCACAATTGAACTGTGTGGCAGCTCGGACCCGACCCTTCGATCCGCTCAGGGATCGGCGTCCAGGTTGCGGCGATCGCTGCTCGCCGAAGATCGCGCTCGGAGTTCGTGCCGTAGACAGTTCGCTGGCATCGCATGCAAGTGTCTCGCGCGA
>SLFH01000030.1 GCA_007124345.1 Phycisphaerales bacterium
CCAGCGACAAGGTGAATTCCCGGTGCGCCGTTGCCGTCTGTCCGACAGGTGCGGGAGGCCGCTCTGGGCGACATCGTCGGGACCTCGCGATCAGGCGGCGACCGCTCGGTCTTCGTCCTCTCCTTCTTCTTCGTCCTCTTCGTCGTCACTTGCCGGGGGCGGGCGCAAGGCGAGCAGGCCGAGGAAGAAGAAGAGACGGTAGTTGGTCGCCGTGTCCGAGGCCACCATGACGTTGACCACGACGGTGACGAAGGCCATGGTGAGGGTCAGCATCAGCGGATCCCGCCGCAGCCGTTCGAGGTGCAGATGGCGCATCGCGGCGACGGCGAAGACGCCGAACAGCAAGAGGCCGATCAGACCGAAATCGGCGAGAATGTGCAGGATCGCATTGTGCGGATAGCAGCCGGGCGGCGCGCCCGGTCCGCAGAAAAAGTGGGAGAAGCCGTAGAGCCCCTGGCCGAACAGCGGGGCTGCCAGCCAAGCGCGATAGGCGCCGGCGAAATAGTCGAAGCGGTTGGCGCCGCGGCGCAGCAGCGGGTCGTCGGCCTGATCGAAGAGTTGGAGGAAACGGCCGAGCGTGCTGGTCGTTTGCCCGGTGGTCAGGAGGTAGGCGACGTAGGCGACGAGCAACAGGCTGACGGTGACGACGACGAATTGCGTCTTGGGCACCTCGATCCGGCCATGGTTGATCCGCGGCCGGTCGACGAACAGGGCGAACAACGCTGCGGCGGTGATACCCAGCGCGGCGCCCCGTGCACCACTGATCATGACGAAAAGAAAGCCGGCACAGAAGATGATCGCGGCCACCAACTGCTTGCGGCTGCCGAGGCGCGTCTGCACGACCAACGCCATGGCGATCGCGGCACCGGTGGCGACGATGTTGCCCCAGCTCAGATAGGTCCGCGGATCCCAATCGCCGGCGCTCCCCCGATAAAAGCGGAAACTGCCGTGCATCTGCTCGATATAGAGCCCGCTGAAGCTCAAGACCCCGGCGACCGCGACCAGCAGCAACAAGAGACGCAAGACCCGCTCGCGGGAATTCGCCACGACACAGGCGGCCACGAACAGCGCCCACAAATTGACGCCGAGGATGAAGTTCAGGTTCTCCCGCGCCAGCGCGGTCTCCTGGGTCCAACCATAGGCAGCGAGCATCCAAGCGGAAAAAACCAGACCGGCGATGACGATCGGAATGCCCCGGCGATAGATGCCATCACGCAAAATCAGCCAACCGGCAACGACCACGCTCACGCCGCCGAACAGCAATGTTTCCGGAAATGGGATGTTCGGCAGAAATACCCTGAGATGTCGGCCGTGCAGAAAAAGCACGAGCACTGTCTCGAGGGACAGCAGGTGATAGACGAGCCAGCGTCCGGCACCGATGAGCCCGCTCTTGCGATCAGCAGAAATTGGATGGTCGACAGCCAAAGCCGGTGCGATCCTGGAGAAGAGGACGACGATTGGATATCACTTGCCGCGTCGACGAAGCAAGCCCCGGCGCCGTCGGCGCCTCATTGCAGCGCGACATTGGGGTAAACCCCCAGATGTCGGTAGTGGGCGATCAGATTGTCCGCCTGAGAAGCCCAGTTGAATCTCGTCTCGACCAAATGCCTGCCCCGTTCGCCCATGGCGTGCGCCTCGCGCGGATGGGCGGCGAGCCAGCTAACGGCTGCGCCGGCAGCCGCCGGGTCGTCCGGATCGACGCAGATGCCGACCGCATGGGCGGCAACGACCGCCCGCCAGGCGGGAAAATCCGAGCAGATGATGGGCAGCCCTGCCGCCATATATTCGAAGAATTTCGTCAGCTCTTTCTCTCGATAATGCTCCGAATTCGGGAATATCGCCAAGCCGGCGAGCCATCGTTGTTCATAGGCTTCGCATATTCGCGTGTATGGTATCCACTCGGCGCTGATGGTCACCCGCAATCGCTGGTCGCTCGCCGCGCGATCTTGCAATTGATTTCGCGTTTTGTCGACATTGCACTGCCCAATAATGTGCAATTCTGCATTATCTGGTAAATAATCCAGCAAATTTAAATAATTTAATGCGCCACGGCTCTCAGTTATACTTCCGGTATAGAGGAGGCGAATACGCGCGGGTGGCGGGTGATGGGAGGTTTTGGAGATCGCGGCATATTTTTCGAACTCGACGTAATTTAATACTTCTGTGGCGCCAGGAAAGCTACGACGATAATAACGTTCGGCGACGACGATCGAAAAGGCGGCGCGGGCAAGCCGATTGATGCCACGCACCGCGAACGAGAGCAGCGGCCGCAGCATCGCGGGCAGCCAGGGGCGGACCGCGACTGCTTGGACGAAGTCCTCGTGGACGTCGTAGACGACCTGCTTGCCGAGCAGCCGCAGCAGCAGGGCGAAGGGAACGAGCTCGGGGTCGTGGAAGTGGTAGACGGTCGCGCGCGTGCCGAGCGCCCGCCAGGTGACGCGGGCCGCGGTCAGCGTCACCCGCTCGAGCCGGTTGCGGTAGCGCGGCACCCCGAGAATGCGCACGCCGTCGTAGTGTTCGTCACGGTCGTGCTGCGCCACCAGAACGACGGTGTAGCCGGCCGCGACGAGCGAACGACATTCACGATGGAAAATGCGATTGTCGTGGATGTCGTGATGCGACGTCATATGCACGATGGTGGCCGCCGGTGCGGTCGACCCGCGAGGCGAAGAGGCCGCCGCCCGATGATCGGTCATCGGCGGGTCTATCCGAGCCGCTCGCGGACCGGCCGGCATTCCGGCCCGGTCGCGACAGGGTCTTCGTGCGTCCAGCTGAACAGCAACAGCTGGACACGCGCCGGCAGCTCGATCGGTTTCAGTCGTTGCACGAAATCGGCGGTTTGCGCATCGATGAAACGCGCTTGAAGCCAGCGATTGGTCGGTGCGACGAATAGTCCGCTGGAGGTACAGTCGACGATCGTGGCGAGCGATTCGAGCGTGCCCACGACCGGCCGGCCGGTTCTCGAATCGATGCCGAACTCCTCGACCCCGGCCATTTCGCTGAGCCGTGACGGGCTGAAAAGCACATCGTAGCGCTGCCAGTAATAGAGCGTCTCGAGCTCTGCCATCGTGACGACCACCTCGACGTCGGCCAGTCGCTCCTCGATCAGCGGATAGGCTTGCGCCCAGCGGGCCGGCGGCAGCTGCGGCGGGACGGTGATATCGGCGAGCTCGGTCGCCGTTCGCAACAACGCCGCATTGGCCAGCAGCGCGACGAGCGAGCCGCTCCAGAGCAGAATGGTCGGTATGTGGAACCCGGCGAGGCCGACGCCAGCGAGCTGCGTCTCGAGCTGTTGCCGGAAGACCCGGAAGGCATTGCGCAGCGGCGGCCACAACGCGGCGAGGCCGAGGCCGAAGACGACGAACATGAAAGGCTGGGCATAGGCGATGTAGCGCAAGTTCTTCGGACCGGCGAACGAGTTCAGCAAAAAGCCGGTGGCAAAAATGACGACGGCGAACCAAGCGACACGGGGCCAGACCGCAAGCGCTGCCAGGGCGAGCAAGCCGACGACCGGCCAGAGTGTCGGGTAATAAAGAACATAAAAAATATGGTAGAACCAGAATTCATCGACGTGCGGGGCGTTGAAGAGCGGTGCCCAGCGGTATTCGTGCCAAAGTCGCGCCGCCAGTCCGGTGGCGAGCGCCACCCCGCCGAGCGCCACCCCGCCGAGCGCCACCCCGCCGAGGGCGAGGATCTTGTGATGCTGCGGCGTCGCGCTGCCGGTCAGCCATGGCACGGCGACGACTGTCGCCGCCCAGAGCCCTAGCCCGACGATGCCGAAGTAGGTCGTCGGTTGGAAATAGACGGCGAACCCGATGCCTGCCGCCGCCACGCCAGCGTAGCGGAGCCACTGCCGGTCGCCTGTCGGTGGCCGCCGCCCGATCTCGTAAACGGCCAGGCAGCCGATGAAAAAGCTCAGGCTCTGCAACGAGTAGAAACGCGCGAACTGGGCGATATCGAGCGCGAAGGGTGAGATCGCGAAGAGAGCGGTCGTCAAGCCGGCGACGCGGGCGTTCGTTTCCCTTCTGAGCCAGAGGAACAGCAGAGTATTGAGGGCGGCCATGGCGAGGAGCGACGGCAGCCGCGCCGCGCTCAGGCTTTCGCCGAGCAGCCCGAAGGCCTGTGCGATAAGCCAAGTTTGCAGGTAGACTCTGGTATAGAGGCCCTCGGCGATGCGCGGCTCGCCGTGCTCGAGCAACCCGCGCGCGGCGAGAAGGTGATAGAGCTCGTCGGGGTGCGGCGGCCGCTCGAGATTAACGAGATAGAGCAGGCAACTGCCGACGAAGCACAACAGCGGGGCGAGCCACGGCCACCGCGCAGCGGGCGACGACCGGGTCGGCACGGCTCGGGATCGATCGATCGTCAACGCCGGGCCCTCCTGTTGTGCGGACAGCACGGTTCGGGCGATCCCGGCATTCCGGCTGAGATCGTCCGGCGCCGGGCCGACGGGAGCGCGTCGCGGTTGCGGCTCGGGAGCAACGCCCCAGCGGACAGGATGAACGAGATCTGAACGCGTACTTTTGGCGGCGCTCCAGGTTCGGAAGCGATCACCGCGCATGGAGCGACAAATGCCATAGGCGGTCGCGACGTAGGCGCCGATGATCTCGAGCAGCGCCTGCATGGGGCGACTCCGCAGCCGGCGAGCACCGATCAGCAGCACCAGCACGGCGACCGCGGCGAGCGCGAGCGTCTGCAGCAGGAACCCGAGATCGTGCGCCACCAGCAGCACGGCGAGGAGGCCCAGCAGCAGCCACACCAGGGAGAACCAGCGCAGCAACTTGTGTGAGCCGTATTTGTAGAGATCGAGGGCGGGCAAGCGGCGCAGCCGCGGCCAGAGCAGCCGATGCGCATTGAAGCTGCGGCAGGCGATGCGCACCTTGCGGTGAAATTCCTCGCCGCTCCGGGTGGCGGCGCGCTCGAAGGCGATGAACGCCGGCGCACGGACCAGGCGCCACCCGTCGCACAGGATCGAGAACGAGGTGAAATAGTCGTCGATGATGTCGTCGGGCACGGTGCGAAAATGCTCGCGGCGAACGGCGAAGATCGATCCGTCGGCGCCCATGACCGAGCCCGTGGCGGTCTCCAGGCTCTTGGTCCATTCCTCGAGGCGCCAATAGGCGGCGCCGACCGACGCGGTCGAGCTCTCGTCAGGGTTGACGTAGCGCAGGTGACCGCAGACACAGCCGATCGCCGGATCGGAGAAATAGCGGGCGAAGTCGGCGAAACCGTCCACGTCGAGCCGCACGTTGGCATCGGTGAACACGGTGATGTCGCCGCGACAACCGGCGAGCAGCCGGTTCATGCCGGTGCTCTTGCCGTGCCGCTCGGGGCTGTCGACGACCCGCACCCGGTCGGCATGGCGCGCCAGGACGGCGCCGGTCGCATCCGTCGAGCCGTCGTTGAAGACATGGACGCGGACATTCGGGTAGCGCTCGGCGATGGCGAGGCAGTTGGCGAGCTTGGCGGCGATCGAGCCGGCCTCGTTGTAGGCACAAAAGACGATATCGAAGGAGGTCGGCGGTGCGGCGGCGTGAAAGCGGATCGGCCGGCCGGCGCCACAGCGGGCGAGCAGGATGAGCGAGAGCGGGTAGGTCGTGTAGGGATGGACGGTGAGCAGGGCGAAGAGCGCTGCCACCAGAAGCCATGTCGTCATCGCGTGGTCCGTCGCTGGGCGGTGCGGCCGTCGCGCCGACGGCCGATCGCAGCCCCGCTCTTAACAGGCCGTCGCGCGCCTCGCCAGCCGTGCGCGCGACGGCTTGCGAGGCGCCGGGCCGTCGGGGCCCAGTCGCAAAAACCGCCGATATTCTCGATCGGCTCGGGAATAGAACCGATTTAAGCACGTCCAGATTGCAGTGGTAACTCGTTTGGACAACCTAATTTGCTGACCTCGGCTGCGCCAACCGAATGTGCGACTGGTGGTTGTTCGCCACGCCTCGACAGTGCCTCTGACGGTCGTCTAGGCCTGCGGCTGATGAGGGGCTGCGCGAAACGCCGACTATACCGTGTGCGAAAGCCGAGTTTGAACAGCGTTGTGCGATCCGCCGGCACGGGCCTTGTCCGATGCACGGTCGATTGTCGCCGACGGTGACCGACGAACGGGGCGGTAAGAACATGAAACCGACGACGAGACAGCAAAGGGCTCGGGCCTCGCCACGGCGGGTGGGGCGACGGTGATGCTTCGCGCTTGATCCCTCCCGGCGCGGCATCGCCCCCGGCACGGACGGACGGCGCGCGCGTGCCCCAGCGGCACGACCACAGCCCGCGTTGTTCGCCGCCACTCCCTGACGATCGACGATCTGGTTTTGCCGCACGGCCCTCGCGCGGCATGTTTGCCCGAAAACGAAAAATGGAACGAGAGAACACAAAAGATGCGATGCCCCATCCGCACAATCCTCGCCCCGCTCTTCTCGCTTGTTGTTTTCGTCGCGGCCGTCGGGCTGCCGAATGAAGCAACGGCCAATCCGAGCAGCTCGGCATGCTCGTCCAGATATCAATTGGCCTGGGAGATGCCGTTGCGGAGCAGCGACGTCGGCCGCAAGCTCAGCGACGTCCTGAAACGTTCCGAGTTCAGCACGACTCGGATCAACGCCATTCGGCGTACGTCGATCGCCAACGGTCCGGGCGGCAAGGTCGCCCTGCAAATGGATATCCCGCGTGGCGAGAACCGCTCGTCGATGTTCTTCCTGTCGCCCCTGGGTCGGCCGGGGGTCGATGCCGCCTGCCTGTCGCTGCTGGTCTATCTTGAGAGGGGTTTCGAGTGGCCGCGCAGCGGCGCCGGCACGAAGATGGGCTGGGGCCTCTGGGGCGGCGACGATCCGGGCGCCCTCAGTGGCGGCGTCTATCCCAACCAGCAGGGCGGCTGGTCGGTCCGCAACGTCAACACTGATTGGGGTTTTCGACTCTATTCGTATCACCTCAACAGGTCGGGGCGCTTCGGCGACCAAGGTCGTCCGGTTGCGCGCTTCAACAGCAGCGATTGGGGCACCGGCCGCTGGCACAAGATCGAGGTCGAGGTCGTGATGAACGATCCGGGCAGGAACAACGGCTATGCGCAGGTCTGGCTCGACGGGAAGCATCGTCAGACCATGACCAATCTGCGCTTTCGCAACTCTGGTGACTGGGCCATTCGCGGCTTGCTGTTCAACGATATGTGGGGCGGCAATACGAGCAATCCCGACCAGTTCTCGCCCAAGGCGCAGAAAATGTGGTACGCGGACTACAAGCTCTACACCAAGAACGGTAGCGCGGTCGCACAGAACACCTCGACCCCGTCAACCACCAGCGAATCGACGGTGACCGGTAGCGCGGCGAGCGGCGGTTCCGGGTTCGGCGCGATCAGCCCGAGCGGCCCGACCGACCGCAACGACGTCGTGCTGCGCTGGCGGCCTCATCCGAACGCCGAGCGCTACTATCTGCGAGTGAACGATCGACGCAACGGCTCGATGATCGTGGGAACCACCGTCTGGCCCGACCGCGCCTGCAACAGCACCGAATGCACGCATCGGCTCAGCAGCCTGCCGGCCGGCCAGCTCGAATGGATGGTCCGCCCGCAAGACGGCAACCGGCATCTCGCCGGCTACAGCAGCCTGCAGATCGATACGGAGACCAGGGCCTCGCAGAACACCTCGGCCCCGTCGTCCACCGACACGACGACGTCGACCGATACCGCGTCGAGCCAGCCGACCACGACGAGCGATGGTTCCGAGTTCGACACGGTCAGACTGATCAATCCGCGCGGTCATATCGGCTGGGCCCGGTCGTCCACCGACACGACGACGTTGACCGATACCGCGTCGAGCCAGCCGAGCACGACGAGCGATGGTTCCGGGTTCGGCACGGTCAGACCGATCAATCCGCGCGGTCACATCGACCTCATGCCGAGCTTCCCGTTGCAGCCGAGCGCCGAGCCCTTCTCTTTACTGAGCAGGATCGACGGAACGGCCCGCTGATCGTGGGGATCACCGCCCGACGGCCCGACCGCGCCGGCAACAGCGCCGAAGGCATGCGTTGGCACGGTAGCCGGCATCTCGCCGGCTACCGTGCCCCGATGACCGACACGATTTAGCAACCCAGATCCTGCCGGCGGCCTCGCCGATTGTCGCCACCTCGGCGACAGGCTACCTGGCGCATTTTCAATGCCTACTGGAAACAGCCGGCGACCGGGAACCGCGCTAGCGTTGCCGAGGCCGCCCGGACAGCGCCAGCCGGGTCGGCCGGCCGGAGCGGCGGGGCGCGAGGCAAGGTTCGGCTCGAGCGGTGCCGCCAGCGGCCTCCTGGACAGCCCGATGCCCACCGGTTAGACGCGGGGTCGACCGTGCCGGAGCCCTGCGAATGACGCCGCTGCTTTCTTCGTTGACCCAGCTGAAACGCAGCCGCTTCGTCTACCGGCTGTTCGTTCTTTCCGGCGGGATGACGATCGGCCAGGGGCTACTCCTACTCAGCACGCCGTTGCTCACCCGGCTCTACACGCCCGAGAGCTTCGGGGTGTTCGCCGTGTTCGGTGCCTTGTCGTCGATTTTCATCACCGTGGTAGCGCTGCGCTACGAGCAGGCCGTGCCGCTCGAGCAGAACGATCGGATAGCGGCCGCGCTGGTGGTCGGCAGCGTTCTGGCGAGCCTGCTCGTCTCGCTGCTGGCGTGTCTGGCAGTACTGTTCGGTGGGGCGGCGCTGGCGCGGCGGCTGGCGATGCCGGATCTCGCCTCGCTCCTCTGGCTGCTGCCGCCCTGCCTGCTGCTCTGGGGAGTCGGCAGTGCCGTGAGCTTGTGGGCGATCCGGCGCGGCGCGATCCGCACGAACGGGGTCAACCGCGTGCTCCACTATGCTGCTCAGGCTGGCGGTCAGTCGGGCCTCGGTGTGCTCGGCTCGGGGGCTGCGGGCCTGGTTCTCGGCTATGCTCTCGGCTACCTGGTGCGCGCCGGGCATCTGCTGACGGCGCTTCGCTCGGACGATCGGCTGCGTCTCCCCCGGGTCTCGTTCGGGGAGGTCGTTCGGGGGCTGCGACGGCATTGGCGTTTTCCGGCATTCGCCGCCGGCGCCGCTCTTCTGCAGGCGACGAGCGCGATGTTGCCGGTCGTGCTCATCGCCTTTCTCTATGGCCCGCTCACAGCCGGCCTGTTCGGTTTGGCGCAGCGGGTCGTCGGCTTGCCGTTGCGGCTGGTCGGCGAGAGTGCCAGCCATGTCTTTCTGGGCGAGATTCGCACGCTCGATCACGCCGGGATGATCCGGCTCTTCAAGCGGGTCGCCGTGCTTTTTGCCAGCTTCGGCGCCCTCGGCATGCTGCCGCTGCTCTGGGCAGCGCCGCCGTTGTTCGCTTTCGTTTTCGGTGAGGCATGGCGGGACGCCGGCGTCATCGTCCAGCTGCTGGTGCCACTCTATCTCACGCGGTTCGTCGTTATGCCGGTGTCACAAACGCTGAACGCCGTGGATCGCCAAGATTTGCATCTGGTCGCGTCGCTGCTGAACGTGGTGGCGCTCTGCGGCAGCTTTGCTGCCGGCTATGGCTTGGCCCTGCCGGCCGAATGGACCATCGGCCTCTTGAGCTTGGCGTCGACCGCGGCTTTTTTGTTCTACATCGGCATGGCGTGGCGTGATCTGCAGCGGGCCGACTGGCAGAAGCTCCGCCGAGCGGAATGAGCGGCGGCGCGAACGATCGGCGCTACCCGTCGTTCGCGCCGCCTGCCCTGCTCGAGCTCGGACCGGCCCTCGAGCTCAGGTCGGCAAGGCGCCGATGGTTCTGGCCATGC
>SLFH01000195.1 GCA_007124345.1 Phycisphaerales bacterium
CCCGACCCTCGCGCCGCAGCAGCTCGATGTGCTCACGATGCTCGGGTTCTTCATCCTCATCGGCGTCGTGGTGAACAACGCAATCCTCATCGTCCACCAGTCGCTCAACTTCATGCGCGACGGCGAGTCCGACGAGAAGCGGGCCATCGCCCTGGCCGTGAACTCACGCATCCGCCCGATCTTCATGTCCGTGCTCACCAGCGTCGGCGGGATGCTCCCGCTGGTGCTCATGCCCGGCGCAGGCAGCGAGATGTACCGGGGTTTGGGCTCGGTCGTGGTGGGGGGCCTCCTCTGCGCCGCCTTCTTCACACTCATCCTCGTGCCCATGCTCTTCAGCCTCGTGCTGGACATGGGCCACGGCCTGCGCCGACTCCTCGGCCGCCCCTACAAGCCGATCGTCACACCAAACCACGCCCCCAAGGCCTGACCTGCAGCGACAGCAGCGCAAAGACAAGGGCCGGGGTCCAACACCCCGGCCCTTGGTCGTGCTTCTACTGCGGTCCGGAGTAGGCCGGAGACTCAACCCTCTCCGGCGAAGGCCGGAGACTCAACCCTCTCCGGCGAAGGCCGGAGACTCAACCAGGAAACTCCGGGCCCTCGCGGAGCGTCAAGTCGACCCTTCGGGCGTCAGGCGACGGCACCGGCATCGAATTGGTGAAACGTCCCGCCCAGCGCCGCCCCTGCCAGATCTCCCAGCGGAGCAGATCGGGCGTGAACGCGTTGTCACGGTCGTGGTTGGGGATGAACCGCATCGAGAGCTGGTGGCCCACCGGGACATCCACCGTCCAGATCACCTCGTCGGTCCGCGTGTCGATCAGCGAGACCGTCTTGGGCGAGTGAGGCCGGCTGACGTAGGTGTACTGGTCCAGCGAACGTCCCGCCCCGCCTTCTTTGAGGAAGGTCCCGGCGCACCCGCCGGCTCCCACAAGCATCGTGGAGCCGCCGATCAGCAAAACGCCCAACACCGTCCGGGTCCGATTCATCGCTCACACTCCTGATCCTGGAGGTTCCCGGACAGTCTATCGGCCCGGCACTCGCTCGGCGTAAGTTTACGGGCCGCCGACCCGGCGGTTCGCCGCCAACCGGCCCGGTTTTGGTACCATGTCCGTATGACCGATTCGTTCCCCGCGTTCAAGATCGGGCATGGTTTTGATCTGCACAGGCTGGAACCCCCACCCCCCGAAGGCAGGGGGCGGCCGCTGGTCATCGGCGGTGTCCGATTCACCCATGAGTTCGGCGTCGTCAGCCACTCCGACGGAGACGCCCTGTACCACGCCGTCACCGACGCCCTGCTCGGCGCGATCGCCGAGCCGGATATCGGACGCCTCTTCCCCAACACCGACCCCGCCCACGAGGCCCTCGACTCGATCGTCTTCCTGGAGGAGGCGGTCCACCGCGTCGAGCTCGCCGGTTACAGACCCCTGAACCTCGACACCACGGTCGTCCTGCAGCGCCCCAAGCTCGGCGACGCCCGCGACCGGATCCGGAAAAACCTCGCCGCCGCCTTGGGGATCCCCGTCGGCTGCGTCAATGTGAAGGCGACCACTCACGAGAAGGTTGATGCGATCGGCGAGGGGCGGGCGATCGCGGCCCACGCCGTGGTCATCCTCCAGCACCGAGAGCACCTCCACGCGTAACGGCGTCGGCCCGGGCGGGGTCAGGCCCCGGGCGACGGGGTCTCGGGCGTGGGTTCGGCCTTTTTCCCGCGCCGCTTGCCGCCCTTTGCCTTCTTGGGCTTGTCGGTCTTCCGCCCCGATGCGCGGAGCAGCAGCCGGTCGCCGAGGCCCGGGCAGGCGGTGACCAAGGCCGCGGCCATCCGGCCCGTGAAGCTCGTCCACACCTCGCCCTTGGGCGAGACCAGCGTGTCCACCACCGCCGCGGCGACCCGCTCGGACGTCTGGGGCTTGGGCCACTTCCGCTCCGCCTTCTGTTTGCGCGGGATCTCGCTCCGCTCGCGCACGCCGTCGAAGAACTCCGTCTGTGTTGAGACGGGATGGACCGTCGAGCAGTAGATTCCCGAGCCCTTGAGCTCAAAGCGGAGCGCCCGCCCGAGGTGGTCCTGGGCGGCCTTGGTCGCTGAGTACGCGCTGTAGTGGGGGAGCGTGAACTTCGAGAGGATGCTCGAGCAGAGCAGCACATGCCCCTCGCCGGCCTCGCGCATCAACGCCAGCGAGGGGCGGATGATGTTCGTCGAGCCGAAGAAGTTGACCTCGAAGATCCGCCGGAGGCGTTCGTCGGTCTCTTCGATGGCGGGCGCCTCGTAGCCGTAGCCCGCGTTGGCGAAGACGGCGTACACGCCCCCGAACGCCTCGCGCGTCCGCTCGACCGCTTCCTCGCAGGCGGCGGCGTCAGCGACATCGCAGGCGACCTCGACCGCCCGCCCCCCGGTCGAACGGATCAGCTCGCCCAGCTCTTCGAGCTTCTCGGCGCGTCGGGCGACGAGCGCCACCGCCATGCCCCGCTTGGCGCACGCGACGGCCGTCGCGGCGCCGATCCCGCTGCTGGCGCCCGTGATGAGGATCGACCGCTCATCGAGCAGGATGTGAGCCATACGGTCCTTGGTCAGTCGTTGATGACATCACGACCGGCGTCGGAAGCGTCCTGCAGGTCCTGGCCGGCGCCTTCAACGGTGCTGCAGCCGGCGATCATGATCGGCGACAGGGCGAGCAGCACGCTGGCAACGATCGGAAACACGCGGAATTTGATCTTGTTGAGCATAAGGGTCTCCTCGGGGCCTGAAGAAGCAGGGGCGTTATAGGACAGTATACTCGTCGCGACGCCGATCGGATTGCCCCAATAGCGTTTTCAGTTCGTCAAGACGCATCGCAAACGCAGCGGCCCCGTACAAAGTTCCCCCCAGCGCGCACGCCGCGCCGAGCCTCAGCAGGGTCCCGCCCCAGGTCGAGGGTTCAGGCCAGAGCCAGAGCAGCGCGCCCACGCCGGCGCCCATCACGAGGGTTGTCAGCAGGATCTTGCCCACGCCGCGAGCGTCGGCGCCGCCGCGAGGATCGTCCTCTGGCGTGAACCGACGGACGAGCACCGCCAGCACGCAGGTCTGCAAGACGGCGCAGATCGCCGTCGACCACGCAAGCCCCGCCTCTCGCAGGAACCAGATCAGCACCAGGTTCAGCGCAAGGTTCAGCCCGAGCACGCCGACGGCGACCTTCAGCGGGGTCATCGTGTCCCCGTGCGCGTAGAACGCGCGCACAAAGACATGGTTCAGCGAGTACGCCCAGACCGCAACCGCGTACCCCAAGAGCACCGCAGACGAACGCGCCAGCCCATCGTCGCTGAACGCGTGCTCCCCGCCCCCGAAGACCACGCCCGTCAGATCCCCGCGCACCAGCACCAGCCCGACGCTCGCGGGAAGCGCAATGAAGAGCGACAGCCGCGCAGCGCTCTTGAGCGTGCGCACAAACGCGTTCGGGTCCGAAGCGGCGCGGCTGAGCATCGGGAACGCCACCGTCGCCACCGCGATCCCGAACACCCCCAGCGGGAACTGGTACAGCCGCTGCGTGTAGGTGAGGATCGCGTTGGACCGTTCGTCCAGCGGGTAGTCGTAGCCCCCGATCGTCGGCCCGACCCAGACGGGCCACATCGCGATCAGCGTGTCCACCAGCGCGTTGAGCTGGATGGTCCCCAGCCCGATCACCATCGGGATGAACGCGATGAACACCCGGCGCCCCGAGCCGCCCAGATCGCCGATCTTCCGCCGGAACCTCGGCAACCCGCCCAGCGCCTCGACGCACCACCCGACCTGCGCGACCCCCGCGATCAGCGCCGCCATCGCGACCAAGTGCGCCGTGATTTTCGGGTCCATCTCCAGGTTCACGATCGGGGTGAAAAAGTGCACCGACGCGGCGGCGATGATGCACCCGTTGAGCAGGATCGGCGCCGCCGCGGCCGGCGCGAACCGTCCGTGCGACTGCAGCATCGCCCCGAGGATCGCGGCGCAGCAGACCATCGGCATGAACGGCAGCATCAGCATCACGAGGCGGAGCGACAGATCCCGCGCCTCGTCGGGGGGCGAGAGGATCAGCACCGCGGCCAACGCAAGCTCGATCACAACCGTCAACGCACCTGTCACCAGCAGCAGGACAAACAGCACGCCGACCGCCAGCCCGTCGCGCCGGTCCGGGTCTTCCTTGTCGAGCTTCACATACTCGGGCAGGAACGCGGCGGACAACGCTCCCTCGCCGAACAGCCTGCGGAAGAGATTCGGGATCGCAAACGCGGCGGCGAACGCCGAGCCCACCATCGTGTCCCCGAAGACCCGCACCGTCACCAGGTCCCGCCCCAGCCCCGCGATGCGCGAGACCAGCGTCAGCCCCGAGACCGTCCGCACCCCCGAGCCCATCGTCTTCTCGCCCTGCGGCGTGCGCGCCCGTGCGTCCTCCTGCGGCTCAAAAGGCCCCGAACCACCGAGCTTGCCGTCGAGCCATCCGCTGGCCTTCGCCCACACCACACCGATCGCGGCGCCGGTCCCCACGCCCAGCAGGTTGGCGAAGAAGTCGTCCCAAGCCGTCACGCGCCCGAAAAACTGCTGCGTATATTCGTCGAGCCCCGACCATGCCGCGGCCAGCACCGAAGTCAGCGCGATGTTGCCCAGGCTCCCCCAGCGTCCGAACCACCCGCAACGGATCGCCAAGGCGTTCCAGAGCCCGAACGCCGCGATGTGCACGAAGAGGTCCGGCCTCGGCACCGGCCCGGGGATCGAGACCCCGGGGATGTGCGTCAAAAAAACAAGGATCAGCGCATAGGTGAGAAAGCCGGCGCGCCAGAACCAGATCGGCAGGCGGAGCAGATTCACGCGCCGCGTTCCGCGTCGCTTTCACGGGCCGCGTGCTCGGCGGGCATCACCCGGATCTGCGGCGTCGGAACTTCGTCCTCGTGCCCCTGCCGGTCATCGTCGCGCGGGGCTGCGTCGTCCGAGGCTCGATCGGCGTCGGCGGGCCGGGGCTGCGCGTCGGGTTCTGGCGAGCGGTCCGCCGCCTCGACAGATTCGCCCGAATCGTCGGTCGCCTCGGGCGTCTGATCACCCGTCGCGTCGTCGACCGCTCCGGCGGGCGTGTATTTGTGTTCATCGTCAGCGGATCGCTCGCCGATCGATCCCCCGTGCTCGGCGAGCAGGGCCTCGGCGATCCGCCGGTAGTCTGCGGCGCCCGGCGCCCACGGCGCGTACTCGAAGATCGTCTGCCCGAAGCTCGGACACTCGGCGAGCTTGATGTTTCTGCGGATCGGCGGCTGGTACAGCTTCGCGTCGCGCCACGGCGTCTCGGTCTCGCGCTGCGACTCAAGGTACGTCTCAAGGTCCGCCACGACCTCCTGCGCGTGCGTCGTCTGACCGTCGAACATGCACAGCACGATCCCCGCGACACGCAGCTCCGGGTTGAGCTGCTGCGAGACGAGCTGCACGGTTTCCAGCAGCTTGCCCACGCCCTGGAGCGCCAGGAACTGCGCCTGCATCGGGATCAGCACTTCGCGGGCCGCGTTCAGTCCGTTGAGCGTCAGGAGCCCCAGCGAAGGCGGGCAGTCCAGCAGCACGAACTTGAACCGGTCCTCAACCGCTTCGAGTGCCTCGCGCAGGCGGGCGTACCGATCCGCCTCCTGCGAGAGCTCGGTCTCGGCCGCGGCAAGGTCGGTCTCGCTCCGCAAGAGCCACAGGTTGGGCTTGACCTCGATCGGCGCCTCGAAGATCTCGGCGGGGTCGAGCAGGATGTCGTAGACCGAGGTCGCCTCCGAGGCGTCGTCGACGCCAAGGTGCAGCGAGGCGTGGGCCTGGGGGTCCAGATCGACCAGGAGGACGGGGGCGCCGAGCTCGGCGATCGCCGCGGCGATGTTCACCGTCGTGGTTGTCTTGCCCACGCCGCCCTTCTGGTTCATCAGGGCGATGCGTCTCGGGCCGGGATGCGTCCGTGCGTCCATGGGCCGAGTATAGCGGGGGCCGCCTTCGCCTCAGCCCGCACGCGAGCGGCCTGTCGGGAGCACGCCGGCGATGGCCCGCTCCGGCCCCGAGGTGGGGGATCGGGTCGTTTCTTAGCCCGAAGCGGGGGGCGGGGACGGCGGCCGGGCGGCCTCGGTCGCGGGCGCGGGCCTGCGGCTCGACGGCTTGGCGCCTCTGGACGCCGGACGCAACCCGCCGGTCAGGCCGTTCGGCGCCCCCGCCTTCACGCGGCTGGCCTGCTCTTCCCACTGCTGGCGCCGGGCGATCTTGATCGCCACCACGATGATGTATGAGACGAAGACGATCGCCAGGAAGTAGGTGATCCGGGCCCGCGAGATCGTCATGGCCACGCCGACCATGGCGAAGAGGGCCCCGATCCCGTACAGGCTCAGGGCGGCCCCCTTGACCCCCAGCGCCCGCTTGAGCATGTGGTGCAGGTGCTGGTCGTCCGCCTCGGAGATGCTCTTGCGTGCGAGCTTGCGGCGAACGATCGCGAGCACCGTGTCGATGATCGGGATCGAGTAGATCACCAACCCGGCGACGACGAGCTGCGTCTTGCCCGTGTCGCCCAGCGACAGGATGATCGTGATCGTGACAAACCCCATCAGCAGCGACCCGCAGTCGCCCAGGAAGATCGTCGCGGGGTTGAAGTTGTGGGGGAGGAACCCAAGACACGCCCCCAGCAGCGCCATACAGAGCACGATCCGCTGGGCGTCGCGGGGCCCGTCGTCGAGCACCGCCAGCGAGAGCGCGACGATTAGCAGCCCGAAGGCGGCGACCCCCGTCACGCCCGTCAGCAGCCCGTCGAGCCCGTCGATCAGGTTCGAGGCGTTGCACGCGCCCAGCACAAAGACCGCGATGACCGCCGTACCTGTCCAATAGATCAGGTCGAAGGTCACCGCCTGGTTGAGCAGAGGCAGCATGATCTCGAAGGTGAGCTGCTCGTTGCCGATGAGGCGTCCGAGAGTCGGCGCCAGCAGGCCCCGGGCGACCTGCACGCCGACATCGTCGAGCGCCAGTGCCGCGGCCGCCACCAGCATCCCCGCGATCTTCAGCCGCGGGATCACGCCGACAACATCATCGATCAGCCCCAGCAGCATGATGATCGTCATGCCCAGGAGGACCGAGTAGGGTACCACCTGGGGCAGGCCGGTGGCGCGATTGGGGTACTGCGTCTCGTGGTGGTCGATCAGCCCGCCGCCGAAGATCCCGATCTCCGGCGCGAGGTAGCTGAACAGGATCCCCGCCATGAGGCCGAGGAAGACCGCCACGCCCCCGAGGTAGGCGACGGGGCGTTTGTGGATCTTGCGCGGGTCGTTGGGCCGGTCGATCACGCCCTGCGAGATCGCGATCTTTCGCATCAGCGGCGTCGCCAGCAGCGTCACCAGGAAGGCGATCACCAGCACGCCGATGTACCCGTGGAAAATGTCCAGGGCGGACTGCGGGTCGAAGGCCGCCAGCGCCTCGTCGGTTTGATCCCGCATCGGCCCGGGTGTGTCCAGCGGGATCGAGGGGGAGAAGGGGTCGCGGGGGGTGAGCTCGAACAGGGGTTCGTTCATGACCGGCCCTCCCGGATCGAGGCGGCCAGGTCACGGATCGTCTGCTTCAGCCCGATCGCGGGCGCGTAGCCGATCGCGTTCTTGATCCGTGTCAGGTCGGGGCGACGCTGGCGCAGGTCTTCAAAGCCCTCGGGGTAGACATCGCTGTAGGGCGCCAGCTCGATCGGCGAGGAGGACTCAAGCGTGGAGACCACGAGCTCGGCCAGCGCCTTGATCGTGATCGGCTCATCGGCCCCGAGGTTGTACACCCCGCCGATGCAGCCATCGGTCCGAAGGAGCTTCGGGAGCGTCCCGGCGACATCGCGCACATCCGCGAAGCAGCGGCTCTGCGTCCCGTCCCCGTGCACGATCAGCGGCTCGCCCGAGAGCGCCGCGCCGACGAAGCGGGGCAGCACCATCCCGTACTCGCCCACCTGCCTCGGCCCCACGGTGTTGAAGAACCGGGCGATCACCGCAGGCAGGCCCCGGCGCCGGTTGTGCGCGATCGTCAGGTGCTCGTCGATCGCCTTGGAGCAGGCGTACGACCAGCGGATGACGGAGGTGGGGCCGTAGACCACGTCGTCGTCCTCGGAGAAGGGCGACTTGTCCGCCTTGCCGTAGACCTCGCTGGAAGAGGCGATCAGCGTGCGCGCGCCGCGCTCGCCCGTCCCGTGCTCGGAGGCGAAGCGGAGGACTGCGGAGGTCTGGAGCACATTGGTCTCGATCGACTCGATCGGGCGGTCCATCACGCGCTTGACGCCGACGGCGGCTGCGAGGTGGTAGACCTCATCGAAGCGTTCGTGCTCGCCGAGCGAGTCGAGGGCGTGGGCGAGGTCCGCCCTGACGAAGCGGAGGCGGGGGTGTTCGGCGGGGAGGTTTTCTTCGCGCCCCGTCGAGAGGTCGTCGATGACCGTGACGCGGTCGCCCGAAGCGAGGAGCGACTCGACCAGGTGCGAGCCGATAAAGCCGGCGCCGCCGGTGACCAGGACGCGTCCGGCGCGTGCCCCCGCCGGACTGTGCAAAGTCGTATCGGTTCCGGGCACGGTTCTGGCTCCGCTGGCCGGAGGCACGCCGCGCGGCGCGCCCCGGGCTCAGCCCTCCTTGCTCTGGTACTCGTGTGTGGCGCGGATGTTCCTGCGGACATACCCGCCCGAGGACCCGCGGACGCCGTTGACCAACACGCCCAGGAACTCGCCCCGCGTGTCCTGCAGGTCGTTCTTGAGTCGTGCGACCATGCCCCGCTTCTCCGAGAGGGCCTTGACGACCAGCAGCGACGCGTCGGTCCGGTTCGCCAGAGCGATGCCGTCGCCGGAGACCATGAGCGGGGCCGAATCGATGATGACGATGTCGTAGCGGTCGGCCGCTTCGGTCAGGAGCTGGCCCATCACCTCCGAGCCGAGCCGCTCGAAGATCCGCCGGTCAGAGGAGCCGACGGGCAGGATGTCCAGGTTCTCAACGCCCGAGGAGACAACCGCCTTGGAGGCGGGGCACTCGCCCGCGAGCACATCGCTCAAGCCCGGGTGGTCTTCCAGCTTCAGCAGCTTGTGCAGCTTGGGGCGACGCAGGTTCGCGTCGATCAGCAGCACCTTCTGGTCCGACGCGGCGATCGCGTAGGCCATGTTGAGCGCCACCGTCGTCGAGCCCGAGTCGGGCATGCCGCTGGTGACCAGCAGCGACCGGTGGCCGGCCTGATGCATGCGTCGTAACAGCGGGGAGCGGATGGCGCGGAACTGTTCGGCCATCGCGCCCGCGGGGTGGTCGCGGAAGGCGGTCTCGACCGAGGTCGGGCGCGAGGGGTCTTCGTCGGACATCGGGATCATGCCCACCACACGCGTGCGGGGGATGATTGCGACATCGGCGGGCCCCTTGACGCGCTGGTCGAGCACCTCGCGGAGGACGACCAGGCCGCCCACCAGCCCGACGACGGCGAACACGCCGAGCGGGCCGATGATCATCAGACGCGGGAAGGCGAGGCTCTCGGGCACCCGCTCGCTCTGGGCGACGCGGATTCTGTCGAGGAAAAGGTCGCGCTGGAAGCGGTCGCGGCGCTGGCGCTCGCCGGCCTGCTGGGCCAGCGCCTGGAGGTTCGCAAGACGCTTGGACCAATCGTTCTGCGACTCGCGCAGGGCGTCGATCCGCTGCGTGCGGTCGGCGACCTGCGACTGAACCAGCACCAGATCGTTCGCCTGGCGCTGCACATCGGCGATGTCCTGATCGAGCTGGACGGTCTGCGCCTCGTAGGTCTCGATCATGTTGCGGGTCTGCTGGATCCGCCCGAACCAGGCCCGTTCCATCGCCGTCTGGCGGTCGCGTTCGAGCTGCGACCTCGCCGAATCGAGCAGGGCCTGGATGCTTTGGCGCTCGCGGTGGCGGGGGCCCATGCCCTTGTTGTCCATCGACTGGATCTCGGCCTCCAGCGCCGAGATGCGCTGACGCTGGTTGACGATCATCGGCTCCTGCTCGACCTGCTGGCGGAGCGCGTCGTCGAAGGCCGGGCCGCCGGGGGCCTGGTTCTCACGCTCGAAGCGGCGCAGCTCGGCGCGGAGGCCGTCGATCGTCAGGCGGTACATGCCCCGCTTCTCGTTGAGGTCGCGGAGCTTGTTCTGGAGCTGGGTGGCGCGCCCGTCCAGCGAGTCGATGCCCTCGGTGCGGAGCAGCTCGTCGCGCTCTGAGAGCAGGCGCCGGATCTGGTCCTCGGCGCTGTTGATCTGGGTCTCGAGCGCACGCTGCTGGTTCTCGTTCTCCCGGATCTCGACCTGGCTGATCGAGCGCAGGTACTCCTCGCGGACCATGCCCACGAGGTTGAACGCGTCCTCGGGCTTGGGCGCCGTCGACGCCAGACGGATGAGCTGGCTGTTGGGGATCGGGCGGGCCGAGACCAGCTTCTCGAGCTGCATCCTCGCCTTGGTCGTGTCGACCACGCCCCCCCGCGTGAACTGCTGGGCCCACTCGATCTGACCGGCCGCAAAGTCGGGACGCTCGACCACGCGCTGGAGCACCTGCTGGGAGGTCATGTTCTGCACCTGGGTGCCCATGAACCGCTCCATCTCGCGTTCGTCGATCGTCGCGGTCGCCACGCCGGCCTGTGTCTGCACCGGGTCCACCTGGAACAGGGCGAACGACTCGTAGCTCGGCGCGACACGCCGCAGCACCTGGTAGCTCGCAAAGCCCACCACGGCCCCCAGCACCACAGAGGCCGCGAACACCCACTTGTACTTGCGCAGCAGACGCACCGGGTCGATCGCCACGGCGCCCACGGCGTTCGGTGACGACGGGGGCGGGGTCGGCGCAGCCCGGGAGGATCCCTGTTGCTGCGGTCTGGGCGGCATCGGTGCGATGGTCATATCTCGGTCCTTGTCCGCGGCCAATGCTTCTGCCGCGCTCCGGCGCCGACGCTTCGTCGGCCGGTTCGGTCAGCCCAGTGAATCGACCTCCGACCGCACCCGCTCCAGCAGCGCGTTATCGGATGAGTCGAGGGTGTCGCCCCGCTCGATCAGTTCGAGCGTGGCCTCCAGCAACAACTTCGCCGAGGCCCCGTCTCCGAGACGGAGCTTCGTCGCGGCCAGGTGCAACGCGATCGTGGATCGGCCGGATTCCATCTGGCCGGAACGCTCCATCGCTCCGACGAACGCACGATCCGCCTCCTCCCAAAGCTCCAGGCGGAAGAGCACCCGACCAAGGGTATTCATCGCGTTGGGGTCCGAGCCGGAAGCCTCCGCACCACGACGCGCGTGGGGTAGCGCCGCCTCGGGGTCGGACAGGTGCTCAGAGAGCACGAACGCCAGATTGTTCGCGATCCGCCAGTCCCCCGGGAACGCCTCGGCGCCCGGACGCAGCGCGTCGGCCGCCTCGCGGTACTGCTCGCGACTGTAGAGCCCCCCGAACAGAGACTGGAAGGCCATCCGGCGCACCACCTCGGGGCCCTCGCCCCCGGCGATCGTCCGATAGGCACGGCTCGCGTCGTCCCAGCCGCCCGAACGCTCCTCCGCAAGCCTGGCGCGGAAGTAATCCGCCCAGTGACGCCCGCCCGGACGCCCCGCGACACGGTCGAGCACCCGCGAGAAACGGGTCCCGTCACCGAAGATCCGCCGGGTCTCGGTCAGCCAGCGCTCGGCGCCGGCGGTCGAGCCGCTCAGCAGGTCGAACGCGCGGACGGTGTCGGTCAGCGCCGCGTCCTCGATGTTCTGCCCCGCAAAGACCTCGGCGCGGAGCAGCAAGAGCCCGGGGTCGGACGCGACCGAATCGGTCACCTCGTTCAGGATCGACCTGGCCTCGGCCAGCCTCGCCGGGCGCGAGCGCAGCATCGCCCGGACCAGCGGCCGCGCCGTGGTCGGGTCCTTCACGCGCTCCCACGCCCGTTGGTAGATCGTTGTCGCTCGCGACCAGTCCTCCGCGTTGGCGAACAGGTCGCCGATCGAGACCATCAGGCGCGTGTCGGTGGGGCGTCGGTCGATCACCTCGGTCGCGACCGAGAGCGCCTCGCCCCGCCTCGCGGGGTTCTCGATCAGCCTCGAAATCGCGAGCGCCACAGGCTGGTCCTGGTTCGGGTCGGCCCGGACCGCCGCCATCAGGTCGGTCAGGCCGGCCTCGTCCTCGCCCGCGGCGATCTTCGCCCGCCCACGCAGGAACAAGAATCGCCATGAGCCCGGCGAGAGCCGGACCGCGGTGTCGAGGTCGTCGATCGCGTCGCGGATCATGCGCCGGTTCTGCTGCTGCTCGCCCTGGCGGATCGAGAGCAACGCCCGCTCGGCGTAGAGGTCGGGTCGGGTGGGATAGGCGGAGATCGAGCCGTCCAGCACCCGCCGGGCCTCGCCGAGGTTGCCCGCGCCTTCCTCGGCGCGTGCACGCAGCACGGCCACGCCCGGCTCCCGCTGGTTCTCGAACGAAGCGAGCTCCCGCCTCGCCCCATCGATGTCTCCGACGCGGATCATCGAATCGACCATCGAGCGTCGCGTGCTCTCGGCCGCGTCGTCCGCGTCGGCGTCGATGATGTCGCGCATGGTCCGGATCGCGCCGGCGTGGTCGCCGACCGCCCGCTGGGCGCGAGCGAGCCGCTTCTGCACGGCCCGGTCGGGCGACTGGTCGAACCGGGCGGCACGCCCGAGCTCGTTCAGGCCCGCCTGCGTCGAGCCGTAGGCCAAGAAGTACTCGCCAAGGGTCGCCAGCGCCGAGCCCGCCTCGTCGCGCCGCCCGTCGCCGAAGAGGGCCTCGACATACGAGCGGATGACGCCCGCGCCTTCTTCGACGCGTCCCTGCTCGGCGTACCACCGGGCGAGCAGCCTGGTGTCGTCCAGCGTCGCGCCGTCCTCGATCAGTCTGTCCAGCACGCGCCGAGCGTCCGCCCACAGGCCCGAATCCATGTAGAGCCCCGCGAGCTTCAGCGCGTTCAGGCGGTCGCCTGGCGAGCGCCGGAAGACCGAACGACGCGACTCCAACGCGACCTCGAGGTCACCGACATCCGCCTCGAGATCGATCCGCAGCTCACGCAGGGCGGGCGAGACCGCGGCGAGCTGCTCGCGGTCGCGGAGCAGATCCAACGCGTCGCGCGAACGACCGGTCCTGGCGAGGAATGTCGCGTACTCGCGGATCAGGTCCGCGTCGTTACCGCGGAGCCCCACGGCACGCCGGTAGGTCGAACGCGCCGCGTCGACCTCGCCCGAGGCGTGCTGCTCGGCCGCTAGCAGACGGAGGATGAAGGTGTCCTCCGGCTTGGACTCAGAGGCCCTGCGGAGGATGGCCAGCGCCCGGTCGCGTTCGCCCCGCATGGAGGCGACTCTGGCGGTGTAGGTCTCGCCCTGAACGCCGTCGAGGTTCAGCTCCCGTGCGCGAGTCGCCGCCCGCTCGGCGAGCTGACGGTTGCCCGTCCGCATCGCGAAACCGAACATCGCGTTGACGGTCTGGGGGTTGTCGGCGTCGAGCTCGAAGGCCCGCTCGAACAGGCGCCGGGCCTCGTCGGTGTCCCCGCGAAGCTGCGTGACCGCGAGCGCCTGGCGGAGCGCCCGCTCGGCGGGGGGCAGATCCTCGTCCTGCCCGATCGCCGCGGCAAGGTCGTCCGCCTCCAGCACACGGCGCAGGCGTTCCATGTCGCGGTCGCCCGGCGAGACCGCCAGCGCGCGGTCGACGGCGCTGATCGCCATCGCTCGACGGTCCTGCGAGGCGTGGATCCGCACCAGCTCCATCATGAGGGCCGGGTTGTCGCCGAGTTCGGACGCGGCCTGCTCGATCCGCTGCGCCGCCGCCTCGGGGTCGCCCGGCGAGAGCGCGTCGCCGAGCAGCAGCCGCCGTGCGTCGACGATCGCCTGCGCGATCGGGTCTTCCAGCGTGCCCTCGCCGAGCACCGCCCGCAGCGCCGAGATCCGGTCGCGGATGAACTCGTTCTGCACGATGATGCGTTCGAGCCTCGAATAAATCTCCAGCGCTTCGACATAGCGGCCGTCGGCCTCGAGCGTCCGCGCCAGCTCGACCTGGTAGCGGGGCTGGGTCTGGTCGAGCTCGGCCGCGCGCCGGAGCAGCGACGCCGCGAGCGTGTAGTTCTGCGCCTCGCGTGCGAGCCTGGCGCGCATCCAGAGCGACTGGGGGTCGTCGCCGGCGCCTGTCTCGGCCGCGGTTCTCAGGAGCTCGGCAGCCCGGGTGTTGTTGCTCTCGGCGATCGCGAGTCTCGCGCCGGAGATCGCCAGGATCGGTGAGTCTGAAGGCAGGCGCGAGCTCAGCGACTCGTGGCGCCGACGCATCCGGCCCCGAAGATCGTCCTGGCGGGCCGTATCCCCGGCAGCCTCGGCCGTCTCCCACTTCATGTACAGCATCGAAGACTGCGCCGCGATCGCGCCGTTGCGGCTGTCGATCAGCAGCCGGCCTTCGAGGCTGACCGGCAGAGTCGGCATGTCGATGATCCGCTGGAGCGTCGCGATCGCTTGGGGGAATTCCCCAGAGGTCTCCTGCACCCTCGCGCGGAGCTGGAGCATCCGGTAGTCGCTGGGGTTGCGCTGCAGCGCGCGGTCAACGATCTCCTTGGTCATGTTCAGCCCGCGCTCGACAGGCAGCAGACGCTCCATTCCAAGAAAGAGCGCGAGCGTGCGGGGATCGGTGACCCGCTCGCGGAGCAGATGGCCCTTGGCCGTCCGCAGGTCCTCGGCCATTTCGTCGAGCTCGCGCTGCACCGCGACGCCCTGCTCGCTCTGTGGCTCTCGGAGCGAGGCGAGGCCCGGGAGCCCGGCCGCGTCGCGCACATCGGGGAACAGCCGCGTTTCCAGATCGGTGAGGATCGCCTCTCCGCTCTCGGGGTCGGCCTCCCTCAGCGACGCCGTCGTCTCGAGCGCCTGTCTCCCGTGCGCGCGGAGCTGCTCGGCGTCGCCCGAGCGCCTCGCGGCCGCGATCTTCACGCGGTGCAGGCGCACCAGGGCGCGGGCCGAATCGGAGTCGCCGGGGTCTGCGCCGACCGCCGCCTGAAGATCCGCCAGGGCCGAGTCCCAGACGCGAGCGTCATACCGCCCGGTCTGGTCGAAGTTGCGCAGTAGACGCTGGGCCGAGGCGATGCCCCGGTAGCGGCGCAGCCCCGCGGGGGGCTCCCCGCCGGTGGACTCTGCGAACTGTCTGAGCCGTTCGTCGGCCTCGTTGGCGAGGAAGTCCCAGCCGTCGCTGCTTCCCGAGGCGTGCATCTCGTCGAGGCGGAAGCGGAGGTAGCGTTCCTGCGCCTCGGGGTCGCCCCGCCTGGCGACCGCCAGCTCGCGGAGGCCGGACCGGAACTCCCCGTACTTGCGCTGGTAGTCCGCGTCGCTGGTCGGGTAGACCTGCGAAAGCGCATCGAGCCAGTGTTCGAGGAAGGCGGTGTTCTGCCGTTCGCGGTGCACGGCCCGTCCCGCCAGGCTCGCGCCGCGGTCGAACCGCTCGCGCGCCTCTTCCATGAGGCGATCCGCCTCGGCGTCCTGCCCGCGCTCGCGGAACTCGACCGCCCGGGCCAGCAGGGTCTGCCCCTCCTCGATCTCGGTGTGGCTCATCCGGATGTAGTCTTCCGGGCCCTTGTTCATGACCAGATAGACCGAGCCCGCGACGATCGCGGTGACGCCCAGGAGCGACCCGGCCAGGATGACCACGAACTTGGTGTTGACTCTCGAAGCCATGCGATACTCCAGCCGACCGGCGGGGGTGGGGGGTCAGATCCCCTCGTTGGGGTCCCGGCCCGTGTCCTGCCGTTCCCGGACATCGATCCAGTCCGGGAGGCTGTAAAGGATTTCACCGAGGTTTTCGTTCAGGTACGAGGCCGCCAGGTCCGCCAGCTCCTCGGCGCTGGAGACCTGGTTGCTCGTGAACTGGACTTTGGCGTAATAGGCGTACTTGTCGTCAAGATTGAACGCCAGCTGGCGGACTTGGTTGGCGCTGGGCGCGATGCCGCCGTTGGCGATGAAGAAGTATCCCGCAAACAGGGCCCCGACGCCCGAGTCTGAGGTGAACTCTGTCACCCGCATCCGCAGGTCGCGCGGATCGAACGAGACCCGCACCCACTGGTCATCGCCCCGCGCATGCTCGTTGGACCGCCGGATCCAGTACACATCGCTCGTGCCGTCCTCCCGCCTGATCGGGCGGTAACGCTCCGGCGTCGAGCGGTCGCCCAGCATCGACGAACTCTGGCTCTCCAGCCAGAACATCGAGTTCTCCGAGAGGTCAAGCTCGATCGGCACCGTGCGGGTCGACGAGCCCTGCTGCAGCCCGCCGCCGACGAAGCAGCGCTCGGGCACATGCGGGACCGTGTCGATCATGCCGGTGTAGTACGCCGCGTGGAAGTCCATCACGGTCGGCTCGCTCGCGCCGATCTTCCGCACGCGCCGAGTGACATAGTTCTCGGTGCCGAGCTGGCGCACGACATCCGGGCTCTCGATGATGGTGTTGCCGACCAGGCTCTCCCACGACGGGCTGCGCGTCGGCATCTCCGCCAGCGGGCGCCGGACCTCCAGCGGCAGCTTCTGCAGGTGCACGCCCAGGGCGCCGATGGTCCAACGCATGCTCGCCGCGGCGACCACGAGGATCACCAGCGGCGCCAGCACGCCCGGATGGGTCACCGCTCGCACACCGATCACGATTCGGCCCCTTTCGGTGTCTCGGGTTTGAAGATCTGATTGAGCGCCCAGATCGCGCCGAGGAACAGCCCCAGCGCCGGGATCAGCAGCAGCGTCCCGATCAGCATGTGCGCTTCGCCCTGCGACAGATCCGGGTCGATGAACATCAGCAGCCCGAGCACCACGACCCGGACGACATTCATCCCGATCGCCACGGGCACCGCCAGCAGCAGCACCGCGACCCGCTGCCACCACTCCTTGCAGCCGAGCACAGCCACGGCGCCGGCCAGCGCGATGAACGCGATGACCATCCGCATGCCCGAGCACGCCTCGGCGACATTCATCGGGTGCTCGATCCCGCTGGGGGTGATCACCGTGATCACATTGCCCTGGATATCAGTCGTAAAGCCCGTGAACGCGCCCATCAGGCTCAGCACCGCGAACGAGCCTTGCGACGCGATCAGCTGCAGGCGGAAGGTGATGTCGTTCATGATCGCTTCGGAGATCGTGATCCCGAAGACGAGAAACGCGATCGGAAGGAACAGCTCGCGCCCGCCCCGCGTGCCGAGGGTCAGCAGCACCAGCCCGTAGAGCGTCAGCAGCATCGCCGCGCCCCCGAGCATGTGGTTGGGCACATAGATCAGGAAGAAGAGGTAGCACCACAGCCCGAGCAGGATCGGCGTCAGCGCCGGCCAGAAGGGCTCGATCCTGAGCGTCGCGAGGACCTCTCTGCGCCGCCAGAGCATGTACAGGCTGATCAGCGGGATCACAAACGCGTGCGCCCAGTCCTCGGGGTACCCGAGGCTGAAGGAGGTCTGCTGGCGGAACCAGCGGTAGAAGACCGCCACGAACGCCGCGCTCAAAAGCCCCAGCGCCGCCAGCCCGCCGGGGGTGAAGACCCCCGCGATCTTCGACGGGACGGCCAGGGATGCCGTTGTCGCGGCGCTGGCGGTTCGCGTTGTCGCACTCCCGTTGCCCATCGTTCCTTCCGGCGTCCGGTGTTCATCGGGCGCCCGGTTCGAGCGCCGTTCCTGTCCGACGCGTCTGCAGCGATCGCGCCGGACCTTCCCTCAGGCCGATCTACGCCCTCACAATCGCGTTGTTCGCGCCGCTTCTCGGCCGGCGGTCAGGCCCGCCGATTCGGGCTGTTACTGTCCGAAACGGTTCGCCGGCGGGGCGCCGAAGACATCGTTGCCGAAATTCCGGTCGAGCAGGAAGCCGAACCCGTAGCTGGCGCGGAACCCGCCGCGGATGACAGCCAGCGGCAAAGCCCAGAATGTCGTTCCAACATTGATCCGGTCGTTTTCCTTCAGGTACAGGTCCGGCTGCGTGCCCTCGGCGATCGCCCGCAGGTTCAGGCGGATCGTCGCCTGGCGGTCCTCGCCGACCATCCGGGTCAGGTCCACGCGCTCGGGGATGCCGATCTGGCTCAGCCCGCCAGCGGCGTCGATCGCACGCATCAGCGTCATCTGCTTGGCGAGCTGGTAGGTCCCGGGACGGGCGATCTCTCCGGCGAGGAAAATGTTCCCGCCGGGCAGTCGGGGGACACGGATGGTGTCGCCCGGACGCACAACGATGTTAAAACGAGCATCGCCGGCCATGAGCGATCGCACCGGCACGCGGACAACGCGCTGGGTCACCAGCGGGCCCTCGGGGCCTTCGCCCGGCGCCGCTCGCGACGGACGCGTATCGCGGACCTGCACCCAACGACCGTCGAGGTACATCCAGCGGACGCCCTGGCGCGCCCACGCCTCTTCACGCTCGGGGGCGTCGGCCTCGCGGGCCGGGCGCCCGGCGCCGTCGAGATCGATCGCGGGCGGACGCCCGTTGCCGGTGGTGCGACGCTCCTGGATATCGATCGCGGGGCGGCGTTCGCCGGCGGGCTGGATCGAGAGGCCCGAGTAGACGCTGGGCGAGCCGCCCTCGCCGCCGAGGCGGTCGAGCTGCTCGAGGAATGTCTCGCCGTCGACTTCGGGCTCGCGGGGCTCGTCGCGTTCGCGTCGGCGCTCGGGCGGGTCTGTCCTGCCCGCCGCGGCGTCGGTCAGCGGGACCTGGCGGATCACATAGATGAACTCGGCGTCCTCGTTGAAAGCGCCGGCGGAGGCGAGGGCCTCGAGCAGCCGGTAATCGGCGGTGGGGATCGGGTAGACGCCCGCCTGGGCGACCGAGCCGATCATCGTGTAGGTGTTGCTGCGCTGGCCCTGGATCACGATGGCGACCAGCGGGTCGGCGACGAGGTCGGAGACCGCGTCCTCGATCGATGCGCGGGCCTCCTCGGCCGTCATGCGGTTGACATACACGCGACCGATCTGCGGCAGGTCGATGTAGCCCTCGCGGTCGACCTGGCGCGGGTAGGTGAACTGCTGCTGGCGCTGGAAGAGGTCGAAGATGGTGACCTCGAGGAAGTCGCCCGAGCCGATGCGGTAGCTGTCGAGTTCCGGCTGGAGGTCGCCCGGTTCGACATCGCTGAACTCGACCTCTTCCACGGTGCCCTTCTCGATGATCGCGATGCGATCGAGGATGGGGACCGTCGTCGGCGTCATCTCCCATCTGCCGACCACGCTGGGGTCGAAGTAGGAGTCCATCTCGCAGCCTGCGAGGCCCGCCATGAGAATGGGAAGCGCCAAGAGCGCGCGGCGGGGCCGGCGTTGGCGTCGGTCGAGTCGGGTCGTTGCGTTCGGCTTGCCTTGGCTCACGGCCACGCTCCTTGCAGCCCGGGGCGTGTCTGGTTTCGGTCCTGCCCATCCGGAGGCCTGACCGGAAAGTGCAGTCTACACGACGCGGGAGGGCCGACGGTTCGCGCAGGACCGCCGGTGTAGTGCTGTTTTCGGACGCCTATCGACCGGAACGAAGGGGGTAGTTCAGTCCCCCCGCCCCGATTCTGTCCGCTCGGGCCGCACACCCGTCATTGGATGATCACCGCGGCCGAGCGTCTAGAGTAGGAACCATGGCCGACTCACATGCCAGCAATCCGGGCGGTATCCGGGCGCCTTCGCCCGAATCGATCGCCCGCGCAACCAGCAGACATCCCCGACCCGCGGGGGGTGACCCCCTCCGAAGGATCGATAAGCCGGCCTTCAGCCTCACCTCGATGGTGCTGAACAACGCCGCCGGACCCGACACCCTCGCGACCAAACGCAAGCCCAAATGGCTCAAGGCCAAGCTTCCGGGGGGCAAGGCCTATAACGAACTGCGCGATCGCATCAAAGAGCACCGCCTCCACACCGTCTGCGAAGAGGCCGGATGCCCCAACATGGGGGAGTGCTGGTCTCGCGGCGTTGCCACGATCATGATCCTTGGTGACACATGCACCCGCGCCTGCGGGTTCTGCAACATCAAGACCGGCCGCCCCCAGCCCGTCGACAAGGACGAGCCGAGGCGGGTCGCCGAGATGCTCCGCCCGATGGGCCTGAAGCATGTCGTCATCACCAGCGTCAACCGCGACGAGCTGCCCGACGGCGGCGCCGGCGCCTGGGCCGAGACGATCATCCGCGCCCGCGAGGCCTGTCCGGGCATGTCCGTCGAGGTGCTCATCCCCGATTTCGAGGGCGATGCGGCGGCGCTGCAGATGGTCATCGACGCTGCGCCGCACATCATCAACCACAACATCGAGTGCGTGGAGCGGATGTACCCGGCCGTGCGCCCGAGCGCGAAGTTCGACCGTTCCGTCGAGCTGCTGCGCCGGGTCAAAGAGCAGGGGGGCGTCGCCAAGACGGGGATCATGGTCGGGATCGGCGAAAAGGACCAGGAAGTCCTCGATTTCATGTCCCGCCTCGTCGAGGGCACCTCCAGGCACAGCGGCCCCAAGCCGGGCGACCCGTGCGACATCCTGACCATCGGCCAATACCTCCAGCCGACGCCCAACCACCTGCCCATCGACCGGTGGGTCCACCCCGACACCTTCGCGATGTACCGCGAGGAGGGGATCAAGCGTGGGCTGAAGGTCGTCGAGTCGGGGCCCCTGGTCCGGTCGAGCTACCACGCCGACCACCAGGCGAACGCGCTGACGGACATCGAGCGAGAGCGAGCGGCCGCGGCGGGGGCGGAGGCCGCGTCGCCCGATAACTCCATTGACACCGTCAACCGCCTGGTCCGCGAGGCCACAAAGCAATTCAGGGGCGCCTAATTTTCGTTAGAGGGGTGCTTGAGGAACACCGGGTGATGCTTATCGCTCGTGTTGCCGACAATCGGTCCGACAGATAGATCGCGGCAATACCCGGGCTCGATGCACCGGTTGATCTGTGTGATGAAACCCGAAATCGTCCATGACCTGGTCCGGTCGATCGAGGCGAAGGACCTATCCACTGCCGCCCACACATGGCGGGTGGTGCTGTACACGCGGGCGCTGGCCGAGGCGATGGGGCTCGGGCAGGACGAGATCCATGCGCTGACGCACGCCGCGGCATTGCACGATGTCGGCAAGATCGACATCCCGTCGAAGATCCTGCAGAAGCCGGGGCGGCTGACGGACGAGGAGTTCGAGGTCATCAAGCTGCACCCGGTCGCCGGCCACGCGCGGATGGTGGACATGGGGGTCGATGACGAGGCGGTGCTCGACCTGATCCGCCACCATCACGAGCGGTGGGACGGGCGGGGGTACCCGATGGGGCTCAAAGGGGAGGAGATCCCGGTTGCCGCGAGGTTTTTCTCGGTGATCGACGCGTTCGACGCGATGACGAGCGTGCGTCCGTACCGGCCGGTGATCGGCGAGGACGCGGCGGAGATGGCGATCGCCGAGCTGGAGGCCAACAAGGGCACGATGTACTGGCCCGAGGCGGTCGACGCGTTTGTGGATCTCTACCGCACGGGGAAGCTCGACTATGTCATCGAGCACTTCAACGACTCGAAGCAGGTGCAGCCGTTCTCGGTCGAGCTCAAGCCCGGCGCCGGCAGGCCGGTGATCGACGGCACGATCCGGGATTGAACCGGCGTTGCCCAGATCGCGACGGGTCGGCTCAGTTCGCTTGGTTTTCCAGTGCTCTGATCGCGGCGTCGAGTCGCCAGCGGTCGTGGTCTGAGCGTGCGTTCTCGCGGGCTTGGCGGAGGGTGCTGATCGCTTCGGGGTCGCCGAGTTCGACGAGGGCGTCGATGGCGGCGTGCGAGACGGCGCCGAGGCGGTGGCCGACGAGGTCTTGCAGGCGGACGCGCACGAGCGCGGTGTTGTCGAGGGCGACCTTCGAGAGCGCTTCGATCGCGGCGACTCGGGTTCGGAAGTGGGTGTCCAGGCCGGTGAGGCCGAGGAGGGTGTCGAGCGTGTGCTCGCCCTTGGTCTTGGCGAGGGCCTCGACCGCGGCGCGTCGAAGGCGGTCGGCGTGGGCGTCGGTCTCTGAGAAGTAGAGCGCGATCGGGTGGGCCCGGGCCGGGTCTGTCTTGGCGAGGGCGATGAGGGCGGTGCCTTGCACGGTCAGGGCCCGGTCGCTCCGTGCGGCCCTCTCCAGCCAGTCGCCGAGGCGTTCGTCTGAGGCGAGGTCTGGCAGGTCGGCGAGGGCTCCGGCGAAGGCGGCCCGGAAGGATGCGGGTTCGACGCGGCCCATCGCGATCGCGCCGAGCATGCCGGTTTCTTTGCGTTCGATGAGGGCGCGGACGGCGGCGGTGCGCACGGCGTCGTGCTCGGCCTCGTCGCGAGCGATGTTCGAGAGCAGGCGAGCCGAGGCGGTGTCTCCGGTCTCGGTTAGTTGGCGCGCGGCGCGCGCCCGGGCCGCGACGGTCGGTCCGTGCTCGGCCTGGGCGAGGGCCCAGTCGCTCGGGCGGACGGTCTCGATGTCGGCCACGAGCGCGAGCTCGGGGTCGATCGCGACGAATGCGGGCCTTTGGCGCATCGGGAAGGAGGCTTCGGCGGCTCTGGTGTCGATGCGCACGCTGGTGCGAACACTTGCGCCCGAGGCTTCGCGGATGTAGACGGGCAGGTCGAGGGCGAAGGCGGGGCTGTCGCCATCGATCGGCTGGAGCTGCTCGATGTTCAGGTTGAGCGTGCCGCCCTCGAACGAGTCGCTGTCGGTCCACGAGCTCTCGACGCTGAGCCTCGGGACGCCGGCGCGGGTGACCCACTGCCAGAAGAACCGGTCGAAGCTCTCGCCCGAGACATCTTCGAGCACGCGACGGAACTGGTCGGTCTCGACGGGGTTGCCGGCGTGGCGGCGGAGGTACTCGGCGATCGCCTCGAAGAAGAGGTCGTCGCCAAGCTTGGCGCGGATCGCGTGCAGGACGAGGGCGCCCTTGCTGTAGGGATCGGCGGGCTTGCCGAAGATCTCTTCGGGGTTCTCGTAGCGTTTGCTGGCCATGCCCGGTGCGCTTGGGTCGGTGTCTTCCTCGATGACGCCTTGCAGGCGGTTCCAGAGGAAGCCCTGGTAGGAAGCTCGCCCGTCGCGGTGTTCGAGCCAGAGCCCTTCAGAGAGCGTCGCGAAGCCCTCGTTAAGCCAGAGGTGTTCCCACGAGTTGCAGGTGACGAGGTTGCCGAACCACTGGTGGGCGAGCTCGTGGGCGATCAGGCCGTCGAGGTCGTGGTCGATCGCGGCGTGTGCGTCGAAGACGGCGTCGCCGTTCATGGTGGTGGCGCCGGTGTTCTCCATGCCGCCCCAGCGGAACTCGTCGACAACGACCTGCGCGTACGCGGGCCAGGGGTACTCGACGCCGAAGCGGTCGGTGAAGAACTTCATCATTGCGGGTGTTGCGGCGTAGGTGCGACGCAGGTCGTCCGATCGGCCGGGCGGGCCGTAGACGGGCATGGTGAGGTCTTCGGTGCCGAGCTCGACGGAGTCGAAGACGCCGACGACGAGCGTGACGAGGTAGGGGGGGTGGGGGGTGTCGAGCTTCCAGTGGTCGATGGTGAACTCGGGGGCGTCTGGCCCGTCGCCGAACCAGCCCTGCTCCCGGGAGATGCGCACGCCGTTGGAGAGCGTGTCGAAGCCCTTCGGAACGGCGACGACCAGCTCTGTGGTCATGCGTTCGTTGGGGAAGTCGTGGGTGGGGAACCAAAAGCTGTTTTCTTCGGGCTGGCCCTGGGTGTGCACGCGGGCGGAGGCGAGGCGTCCGCCTGCTTGGCGCGGCGTGAAAAAGAGCCCAGCGGGCGGGTCGTCGATGCTGTAGCGGATGCTGACGCTTCGCCGCTCGCCCGGCGCGATCTCGCGGGGGAGCCGGATTTCGAGGCGTTCGTCGTCGTGCTCGAAGCGGAGGGTGTTTCGCCCCATACTGACGGTCTGGATCTGCAAGCCGAGGGCGTCGAGGCGCAGGCGGTCGATGGGGCGTCCGATGGGGGTGAAGTCGATGGTGGCCAGCCCCTCGGCTTTGGGCTGGTCGAGGTCTTCGAAGGTGAGCTCGATCTTGGTGTGCAGGATGTCGATCGGGCGGCTGGGAGGGTAGACGCGGGTGGGCACGCCTCGCTCGTTCAGCGCTCCCCAGCGTTCGGGGTGGGCGAAGCGGTGGGCTGCGCGTGCGTGGGCGAGGCAGTGCCCGCAGCGGTGCTCGGCGGCTTGTGCGATCGTCGAGATCGCCGGCAACGGAAGCACCGCCACCAGCGCGAGAATGAGGCATCTGTTGCTTGCGGTGTTCATCGGACGCCTCCCGCGGCGAGCGCTTCGGCTAGAAGTTCGCGAGCTTCGGTCCGCCGAGCGCCGGGCAACGGTGTTCTCACACGCTTGCGGCAGGTCACGGTCATGCGCGGGTCGATCATCACATCGACGGGCGTGGCGCTGAGCTCGAAAGTCGCCTCGCTGACCTGCCCGTCGATCTTGACGCGTTGGACGAGCACGCTGTCGTCTGCCGCGAAGATCGTGACGGGCATGTCGAAGACGAAGGCGGGGTTGTGTTCGTCGATCGGCTGGATCTGCTCGGAGCGGATGGTGAGTGTGTTTGTGTCGGCGTTCCAGTCGAGGTCGATGCGGAGCTCGGGGAGGCCGTGGCGGAAGACCCACTGGTCGAAGAACTTTTCAAGGCTGAGGCCCGAGACCTCCTCCATGGCCCTGCGGAGGTCGTTGCTCTCGGCGGTATCGAAGGCGTGGCGTTCGATGAAGAGGGTCGTGGCCTTCCGGAAGAGGTCGGGCCCGAGGCGTTCTCGCAGCATGTGCAGGACGAGCAGGCCTTTCTGGTACGGGTTGTCTCGCTTGGCGAAGATCTGGATCGGGTCGTAGTAGAAGTTCGAGGCCATGGCCGGCTCGCGCGGGGCTCGGGGGCGGTTGGCGCCCTGGCCTCGGAGGGCGCCGGCGACCATTTCTAAGTACGCCCCGTCGGCGTCGGCTTCGGAGCCGCCTTTGAGGCGGACCGATTCGGCCGCCCAGAGCGCCTCGGCCATCGAGGCGTACCCCTCGTTGAGCCAGATGTGCTCCCATGTGCGGCAGGTGACCAGATTCCCGATCCACTGGTGCGCCAGCTCGTGGGCGATGATGCGGTCGGCGCCGCCCGCGGGCGAATCGAGAAAGCCCGAGGCGAAGGTGCTGGCGGTGGTGTTCTCCATGGCGCCGCCGATGTAGTCCGGGGCGATGACCTGGTCGTACTTGTCCCACGGGTATTCGACGCCGTACTCACGCTGGAAGAAATCGAACATCGCGGGCGTGGAGGCGAAGACGCGTTGGAGGCGTTCGGCGCTGCCCTCGATGCCCCAGAGGCGCATGGGGACGGTGATGCCGTAGTCGTCGAGCCCCTCGACCTCGACGACATCCATCATGCCGATGACGAGGGTGACGAGGTAGGGCGAGTGGGGTTTGTCTTGCAGCCAGTGCCAGCGCCGCCTGCCCTCACCGGCGGGGTCGCCCCAGTCTTTGTTTCGCGAGAGCAGGCGCCCGTTGGAGAGCACGCGGAACTCCTCGGGCACGACCACGATGATCTCGGAGGTGATCTTCTCGTCGGGTCGGTCGCGGCAGGCGAACCAGTTGTGGTTGAACTGCGGCTGGCCCTGCGTGTGCACGCGTGGGTGACGCCGGCCCTGCTGGGTCGAGCCCGGCTCGCCGGGGTTCCAGAGGAGGCCGCCGATCGCGATCGCGGTGCGCCGGAGGTCGAGCTCGTAGTCGATCTCGAGGGTGATCTCGCGGTCCCGGGGCGCCGGGGGGCGGAGGGGGATCGAGAGCCGGCGCTGGGCGTGGGAAAAGCCTCGTTCTGTGCCGTCGACGCGGAGGGAGTTGATGTTCAGCGGGCCGGCGTCGAGCTCGATGAGGTCTCTGTCGCGTCCGATGGCGGCCATGGTCAGGCGCTGGCGGACGAGCATCCGGGGCTCAGCGGGGTTGGGGAAGTCGATCTCCAGGCGGAGGTGGCGGTGGTCGAAGTGGCGGGGCGGGTTCCAGACGCGGAGGTCGCGCCCGGTGTCGCGTTCGATGCGGGGATCGCTCTGGGCGAAGGCTGGCGATGCGATCAGCACGAGCAGGGCGAGCAGCGGCATAATACCGGCCTTGGCGGGGCTGTCGATTGCGGATTTGATCGCGGTGTTCAGACGTGGGCGAGTCATGGCCGGGAAGATATCGGGCCGCGGTTTGGCTCGCAGAAGAGCCCAATCACTGTCGCGTGTCGTGTCGAGCGCGGGGCGGTGTGATACCATGTGTCATGCGCGGATCGAGCGGACCAGTTTCGGGCGGCTCTGGAGGATCGGAGGCCGGCGACCCGGAACTCGGGGCGCAGGAGATCCTCGCGGCGGCGGGGCAGCAATCCCACCTGACGGAGTACTACTCCCCGGTCCCCGAGGGCTATCGGCGGGGGCAGCACAAGTATGTCGTGGTGCTTGGGACGGTGATGTCCGGGCTGGGCAAGGGAATCTTTGCCTCCAGCCTGGCCAAGCTGCTGAAGGACAAGGGCCTGTCGGTTGCCCCCATCAAGCTCGAGGGCTATCTCAACATCGACGCGGGGACGCTGAACCCCTATCGGCACGGCGAGGTCTTCGTCCTCGACGACGGGACCGAGTGCGACATGGACCTGGGCACCTACGAGCGGATGCTCGATCAGGACCTGAGCCGTCGCAACTTCACCACCTCGGGCCAGATCTATTCGGAGATCCTTGAGCGTGAGCGGATGGGGCTCTACCTCGGGCGCGATGTGCAGATGATCCCGCACGTTACCGGCGAGGTGAAGCGGAAGCTGCGCGAGCTGGCGATGCGGGGCTCTGACGGCAAGCCCGTCGATGTGGTCATCGTCGAGGTGGGGGGGACGGTCGGCGACTACGAGAACGGCTTCTACATCGAGGCGCTGCGCGAGCTGGCGTTCGAGGAGGGGCCGGACTCGACCTGCTTTGTCGCGCTGACGTACATCATCGAGCCGCCGTCCTTGGGCGAGCAGAAGTCCAAGGCGGCGCAGCTGGGCATCCAGCGGTTGATGGAGGCTGGGATCCAGCCCCACCTGATCGCCTGCCGCGCGACGCGGGTGGTGGCCGACAATGTGCGCGAGAAGATCGCGATGTTCTCGAATGTGCCGCTGCGTCGTGTGTTCTCGCTGCACGACCGCGACAGCGTGTACTCGATCCCGCACGAGATGCGTCAGGAAGCGCTCGACCGCGAGATCCTGTCGGTGATCGACCTGCACGACCGTGTGAACATCGCCCACGAGGACCGTGCGAGGGAGCGTTGGTCGGGCTTCATCCGGCGCCTGCACTCCGAGCGTGAACGCGAGGTCTCGATCGGGATCACCGGCAAGTACGCCGACCTGCGCGACGCGTACGCGTCGATCGACAAAGCGATCGAGCACGCCTCGGTCCACCTCGATTGCAGCGTCCGCACTCGCTTCATCGAGACGACCGACCTCGAGGTCGAGAGCGCCGACGACCGCCTGGCCGGTCTCGACGGGGTGATCGTGCCCGGCGGGTTCGGACGCCGGGGCGTGGAGGGCAAGATCGCCTGCGTGCGCCACTGCCGCGAGAGCGGGCTGCCCTACCTCGGCATCTGCCTGGGCTTCCAGGTGGCGGTGATCGAGTTCGCCCGCCATGTGCTGGGCCTGCGTGACGCGACGAGCAGCGAGTTCGACCCCGAGAGCAAGACGGCGGTCATCAGCGAGCTGCCCGAGCAGAAGCGGATCGAGGGGCTCGGCGGGAGCATGCGCCTTGGCGCGCAGGATGTCCAGGTGATCCCGGGGACGCTGGCGCACTTCCTGTTCTCGGGGCGCACCAGCGTCCGCGAGCGGTTCCGCCACCGCTGGGAAGTCGACCCCCACTACATCGAGCGGCTGGAGGCCGGTGGGCTGCAGTTCTCCGGGCGTCACCCTGACCACCCGATCATGCAGATTCTGGAGCTCCCGCAGCCGGGCGTTGTGACCCAGCCGGGCGAGGACGAGCCGCGGCACACGCACCCGTTCTTCATCGGGGCCCAGTTCCACCCGGAGCTGACGAGCCGCCCGCTCCGCCC
>SLFH01000353.1 GCA_007124345.1 Phycisphaerales bacterium
CGCCCCGCTGGGGCGAATTTGGGATGCAGATTGCTTTGAGCGCGGAAGGATCGCCGGAGGATCGCATCGCAGCACCCCTCGCGCGGGCGTACCACAGACCTCCGCAGGAGGTCGGTGCACTTTGCCTCTCCGCATTGTCATGGTGCATCGATGCGCCGATCTCGCCGGGCCCGCCTCGAAGCGAGAAAAAAACGGGCGGCCCGTGGGGCCGCTCTCACCGGGAGGGGTGTGAAGGGCTTATCCCCGGGCCGCGCCGGAACGGGAGCTTGAAAAGTGTTCAGAACAGCAGGCGGACCCCCATCACGAGGCCGAACTCGCGCTCCATGCGCTTGTTGACATCCTGGTAGAGCGGGGCTTGGACGCCGAGCTCGAAGGCGACCTCGGGCGATTCGAAGAGGATGCCGGGGGAGATGAACAGCTCGCTGTCGCCGTTGGTCTCCGCGTTGCCGTTGAGCTCGAAAGTGAAGTACCACGAGCGGAAGGCGTCGGGGCCGTAGCTTTCGGGGACGATGCGGTAGAGGTAGGCGGCGTCGTAACGGAAGAGATCGCTGGTGCTCTCGCCGGGCTTGACGGCGTCGGACTTGCCCCCGGTCGTAAGGGTGTAGCGACCCGCGAGGTTGAACCCGTGTCGTCCGGCGACCTGGGTGTAGACGGCGCCGACGAACGGATCGACGCTGCCTGAGCTGAAGGGGTTGTCGCCCGAAGGAATGACGGCGCCGCCGATGATGCCGATGCGCTGGGTGTCGGTCGGGCCGGTGTCGTTCTGCCAGACCCGGTGCTTGAGGAAGAGGGGGATGTCGCCGACGCCCGCCTCGTTCGACGAGCCGTCGACGCTCGACCCGCTGCGGTAGAGCAGGGGGACCTCGACATTCAGCGAGAGATCGCCCCGGATGCCCCACGCGACGATCGTGCGGAGCTCGGCCTCGTAGAAGTCGCGGTCCTGATCCGTCGGATCGTTGTGGTAGCTCGACAGCCAGACCTGCTGGCGGACCGAGACGCGGTCTTTGGCGGGTTGGGTGGCCGCGGGCGTGAAGATCGCTTCCTGCGCGAGGGCGGGGGCGGCCATGAGAGAGCCCAGCACGCCGGCGCACGCCGCGAACGCTGCGTTGCGAGACATCATCATCCCTCCACGCTCTGGACGGTGAAGCCGGCGTCGGTGACGGCACGCCGGAGGCGCTCGGTCGAGGGCGGGGCGACGCGGTCGACGCCGATTGTGATCTTGCCGGTGCCCAGGTCGATGTCGACGCCGGTGACGCCGCGGATGGACATGAGCGACTTGTCAGCGTTGGCGGCGCAGAGGGGGCAGCCCATGCCGGCGACGGTCATGACGACCTTGTCGCCAGTGGGCTCGGGCGAGTCGGGCATTTCGGCGGTGTGGTCGTGGTGGCGGTCGGCGTGCTGGGTGCCGTTGCTGGCGCAGCCGGCGAGGAGCGCCAGCGAGATCGTGCATGCGAGGATCCGGAACATGGAATGGTCCCTTTCAGGGTCCGTTGCGGGCTGCGCGCCGAGAGGGCGGCGGCCCGGCGTTTGAGATTCAGTGGGTTCTGGGGAATCTGTGATGGACAGCGTTGAAACCAGCCCGCTCTGGATGCGGACAAGCCGCGTCCGGGCGGGGTCTCAGGGAGCGGCCGGATGGCGCGCGCGCATCCCGGGCGCTGGGCGCCGCCGCTATGTTCGCCAGACGCACAGCCTCGCCAGGACGGGAAGGCTGCAGAGCCCCGCACGCTCATCGCGGACGGGGGCGAAGAGGAGCGGGCGCGAGGGCTCGCTCCTGCAGGCGTTGAGGGTGGACTTGGCCGCGACCGCCGTGAGCTCCGGCCCGCGCGCCGGGGCGTAGGGCTCGGGGTCGGGCCGTTCGGCCGGCTCGTCGATGACGCAGGGGCATATGTCGCCGCAGGTGCAGAGCACGCAGCACGATTGCCGCTCGGGTCCTTGCGCAGGGACCGCCTGCACGCGGGGCGTGAGCGCCACGGGCAGCAGCAGAAGCAGGATGAGCAGGCATCGTGCGGGCATATGCGTAGAGGGCAATTTAACCGATCGTCGGAGGGAGAGCCAGAGGGATCTCGCGCAGGCTGGTCTCCCGGCGAGCTGGTCGTGGGGACTAACGCCCCGGCCCGGCCCCGATGTTCCCGAGCCCGGCGAGCCACTTGAGCGTGACCGTGCGGACCTTCCAGCCGTCGGGGGTGCGATCGAAGTCGAGCTCCCACCAGGTCGCCTGAGGGCGGCCGTTGGCGGTGGCGGTGACATTCACCTGCGTCCGGGCGATCGTCGGCGAATCGAGGGCCGCCCGCACCTGGCGGATGCGGTACGACTCGACGGTAAAGCGAGGCGGGATGTCGTACGCCCCGTCCGCGGTCTCCGCACGGCGGACGAGCTCGATCAGGTCTTCCTTGCGCCAGCGCATGGTGTGGGCGCGGATCTCGGCGCCGTCGGAAAGCGCCTGCCGAAGAACCCCCGGATCGGGGGATGCGATGGCGGAGATGAGGTCCCTCGTGGTGTCGGCGACGCGCTGGCGGTCGGTGGTGACAAAATGTCCGATAAGAAACAGCGCCACACCCAGCCCGATGGGGATCAGGCCGAAAAGTGCGCGTTTCGGCTCGGCCCGGCGGAGGTACCACGCCGCGAGCAGCAGGCCGAGCACCACGAAGGCGAAGGCGAGGGGGAGGGGCTGTTCGAGGAAGATCCGCTCGGCGAGCGGAGCCTGATCGATCAGGTCGAAGGCGGGGGGTTCGAAGCCGACTTGGGCGAGCACCCTGAACATGGGGACCTTTCGTCGTTGCGCGGGTCGTCGCGCCGTGGATAGAGGTTACAGCCCCGGGGCCCTTGAGGCCGATTCTTGGGGTTGCCGGCATGGGCATCGCCCCGCCGGGACGCCGAAGGCGTCCAACCACGGAGCACCCATGAGCCTTCCCGAGACACCGGCGCCCTCCCGGGCCGTTCTGGAGCGCAACCTCGAAGCGATCGGGCGTCTTTCGCCTGATACGGCGGCTGGGATCGCCGCGACGGCGCCTCGCGCCGACCTTGATTTCGCGTTGGCCCCTGATGGCGGGCTGACAGCGAAGGTCCGGGAACTGGGGCGGTCTCGATCGCTCGCCAGCGCCAAGCGGCCGGTCTCCGAGGGCGAGCGGCTGGCGGAGGGGGTTGACCTTGACGCGTGCGGCGCCGTGGTCGTGATGGGCTTCGGGCTGGGGCACCACGTGCGGGCGCTGGCGGAGCGGCTGCGCGAGTTCGGGGCACTGATCGTCTTTGAGCCGGACCTCGGTCTCATGCGTGCGGTCTTGGAGCGGGTGGACTGCTCTGAGTGGATCCTCAATTCGAGGCTGGTGATCGCGACGGACCCCGACGATCATGCGGGGCTGGCGTCGAAGCTGAGCGGGCTGGACGCGCTGATTGCGCTGGGGCTGACGATCGTCGAGCACCCGCCGAGCTCGCCGAGGCTCGGGCCGGCCGCGACGGCATTCGGGCAGACGGTAACCGGGGTGGTGCGTTCTGTGCGCACGACGGTGACGACGACGCTGGTGCAGGTCGAGCCGACGCTGCGCAACCTGCTGATGAACCTCGACCACTACACGGGGTGTCAGGGCATCGGCGAGCTGGCTGGGACGAAGGCTGGGACGCCGGCGGTGGTGGTCTCTGCGGGGCCGAGCCTGCGACGGAACCTCGATCTGCTCGCCGAGCCGGGTGTTCGGGATTGCGTGACGATCATCGCGGTGCAGACGGTGCTCAAGCCGATGCTGGAGCGCGGGATCAAGCCTCACTATGTGGTGGCGCTGGACTACCACGAGATCAGCCGCAGGTTTTACGAGGGTTTGACGCCCGAGGCGGTCGAGGGTGTGACGCTGGTGGTCGAGCCCAAGGCGAACCCGGCGATCCTCGACGCGTTCCCGGGCGAGATCCGTGTGGCGAAGGACGATCGGCTGGACATGCTGCTGGGCGAGCATGCACCCGAGCGTGCGCCGATCCGGCCCGGGGCGACGGTGGCGCATCTGGCGTACTACTTTGCGCGGCATCTGGGGTGCGACCCGGTGATTCTGATCGGGCAGGATCTTGGATTTACCGACGGGCAGTACTACGCCGCGGGGGCGGCGATCCACGAGGTGTGGGCGGCCGAGCTGAACGAGTTTCGGACGCTGGAGATGCTTGAGTGGGAGCGGATCGCGCGGGCGAAGTCGGTGCTGCATCGCACGACGGATGTGTACGGCAGGGCGATCTTCACCGACGACCAGATGCACTCGTACCTCGTGCAGTTTCAGGCGGACTTTCTGGAGGACGCGAAGCGCGGGCTGCGGGTGATCGACGCGACCGAGGGGGGCGTGAAGAAGCAGCATACGGAGGTGATGGCGCTTCAAGCTGCGCTTGAAGCGTGGGCGCCGGGCGCTGGGCTCGGGGCGCAGGGTCTCGCAGATGACGCGTCGCCCGAAGCTCTCAAGCCCAACGCGGCCGAAGGCCGCAGCCAACCCAGCGCCCCGCGCCCAGCGCCCCGCGCCCAGTCCACAATCGACCGCGTCCGCCGCGTCCAGCGCGACGCAAGAACGCTTTCGACGCGCAGCCGCGAGGCGGCGCGGCTGCTCGCCAAGGCGAAGGACGAGAGCGACCCGCGCAAAATCAACGAACTGGTGCACAAAGTCCATTCGATCCGCGAGGAGGTCGAGAAGCTCGGGCCCGCGTTCGATCTGACGATGTACATCGCCCAGACGGCGGCGCTGAACCGCCTCAAGGCCGACCGCAAGATCGGGCTGGCGGGCGAGCTTTCTGAGATGGAGGAGCACCGCCTGCGGACCGAGCGCGACATGAAGAATGTCTCGTGGATCGCTGAGGCGGCCGAGCACCTTGCGATCATGCTGCACGACGCGGCCGACTGCCTCGGTGGCGGGCCCAAGATCACGCGCGACGCCTCGCCCCGCGAGAAGGGCGGCAAGTCGGGCGGGATCCGCTCGCGCGTGGCCGCGGTGGTCTTCGCCGACACGAAGGTCAACGGTCTGGGCGTGCGGCGGGACCTGCTCGAGCCGTCGATCATGGGGCGGAGCGCCCTGGACTGGACGCTGCAGCGGCTGGGCGGGTGCAAGACGCTCCGCCGCGTGATCGTGCTGACCGACGACCCGTCGAAGGTCTCTGCTGCGATCGGCGACGCGCCGTCGCGGCTGCGGATCAGCGTGGTGCGTCCGGCGCGGCGCCAGCACCCTTCGAGGCTCGCGTCGATGCGGGTTTCGAGGCTGTTTGCGCCTTCGTGCTGGCGCGGGTCGCTGGGCGGGCTGACGGTGTACGACGAGGCGCTCGACGCGCAGGCCGCGGCCGATGCGCTGGAGGAAGCGGGTTTCGATTCGGGCGTTCTAGTCGGGGGCGACTGGGCGGCGGCCGATCCGGAGCTGATCGACGACCTGGTTCGTCGTCACCACGAATCGCCCGAACAGCACCGCGTTGTGTTCTCGCAGGCGGCGCCGGGTTTGAGCGGGATTTTTTGCGACGCGGCGCTCTTGCGTGAGCTGGCCGAGCAGGGGGATCGGGGCGGGGTGTTCGCGTCGATCGGGGGTGTGCTGGGGTACACGCCGCGGCTTGCGAGGCCGGACCCGATCGCCAAGCCCTGGTGCGTGCAGATCCCTCCCGAGCTTCGCGATTTGCACGCGCGGGCGATCCCGGACTCACCGGCGCGGGTTGCGCACTTGCTTCGGGCGATCGAGCCGATGGGGCCGGAGTGGTTCCGCCTGCCGGTGCGGGCGCTGGTCGACGCGCTGGCTCGGACGCGGGACGAGGTCCGTGGGTTCGGGCCTCGCTCGATCGAGCTGGATCTCACGCGGGCCGGCACGGGCGAGCACCGCGTTTGGACGGGCGCATGGATCGACGCGCTCGCGAACGCCCATCCCGACGCGACGCTGACGCTGCGGGCCGATGGCGAGAGTCTGGAGCGGACGATCGCGACTGCGGCCGAGGCCAAGGCGGGCGGGATCGCGGGCGTGCATCTGCGGACGGGCGAATTGCCCGAGGACCCGGGGCCGCTGGTGGAATCCGGCGTGGATGTAGTGAGCCTCGACCTAGTCGCGCGCACGCACGAGAGCTACCTCGCGCTGACGGGGCGCGACGGGCTGACGGATCTGTTGCGTCGGGCGCAGAGCCTGGTGAACCGGGCGCGCGACGCCGAGGCGCCGGGGCGGCCGACCGTGCCGTGGATCGTCCCCCGGCTGACGCGACGCGACGCGGTGCGCGACGAGATCGAGGGTTTTTACGACCACTGGCTCGCGGCGGTCGGGTGCTGCGTGATCGATCCGCTGCCCGAGGCGATCCCGGGCGAGCGGATCGAGCCGCTGCCTGTGCCGTCGAGGGCGGCCGTGCGGTTCGCGTCGGAGCGGCTCGTGGTCGCAGAAGGCGTGAGCCCCGAAACGGTGTGGCCCTCGCTGGAAACAGCGCCCGCCCGCAAGGCGGGCTAATGAAAGCGGGTCGTGATGCGGGCGCTGGCGATCATCCTCGCGCGGGGCGGCAGCAAGGGCGTGCCCGGCAAAAACACGCGCGAGGTCGGGGGCAAACCCTGCATCGCGTGGACGATCGAGCAGGCGCAGCGGGCCCGGCGCATCGGGCGCGTGCTCGTCTCGACCGATGACGCGCGGGCGAAAGCGATCGCGGAGCAACTCGGCTCAGAGACCATCGACCGTCCGGCAGAGCATGCGGGTGATGCGGCCCGCGTCGACGACGCGGCGAGGCACGCGCTTGAGGTATCTGGGCACGAAGGTCTCGTGGTTATCCTGTATGCGAATGTGCCGGTGAGGCCCGAGGGGCTGATTGATCGGGCGCTGGAGCTTCTGGAATCTTCGGGTTGCGATTCGGTGCAGAGCTACGCGCCCGTGGGCAAGCACCACCCGTGGTGGACCGCGAGGCTGGGCGAGGCGGGCGCTGTGTCGCCCTGGGAGGGCGAGGTCCTCAACCACGGGATCTATCGCAGGCAGGACCTGCCGCCGGCGTTTGTGCCCGACGGGGGGGTGATCGCGCTCTCGGGCCGGGCGCTGCGGCTGGAGATTCCCGGTGTTTCACCCGGCCCCCACGCCTTCTTCGGGGTCGATCGGCGGGGCGTCCGGACGGGTGAGGGCGAGGTGATCGACATCGATTCGGAGATCGATGTACTGGTCGCCGATGCGGTGCTGCGGAGGAAGATGGGCTGAACCGATAGTGAGTCGGCTCGAGCCCGGCTCGGCGAGCCGGGCCACCATTTGGGCCACCACGGGACCCGCGGCGCGCCAACGATCGGGGTAACCATGCAGATCGGCCAACGCGAAATCTCAGACGACGCCCCGGTGTACATCATCGCCGAGGTGGGCGTGAACCACGACGGCGACCCGCAGAAGGCGCTCGACCTTGTCGACATGGCCGCCTCGGCCGGGGCGGACGCGGTGAAGGTGCAGGTCTTCCGCGCCGAGATGCTGATGAGCAAGAGCGCGACGCTCGCGGAGTACCAGCGCGACGCGGGCGAGGCCGACCCGGCGGAGATGCTTCGCAGGCTTGAGCTCGACGAGGACTCGCTCGCGAGCGTGATCGAGCGGGCTCGCAGGCACGGGATGCAGGCGATCGGGACGGTCTTCAGCCCCGGGATCGTGCGGACCGCCGAGGCGTTGGGCTTCGACGCGTACAAGACCGCCAGCCCGGACATCGTCAACAAGCCGCTGCTTGAGTCACTGTGCGCGACGGGCAAGCCCCTGATCGTGAGCACGGGCGCTTCGGAGCTTTGGGAGGTGCGGCGCGCGTTCAAGTGGCTCGACGAGGCGAGCGAGCGTCTGGCGTTGCTCCAGTGTGTGAGCTGCTACCCGACGCTTCCGGAGGAGGCGAGCATCGCCGCGATGCTGACGCTGCACGCGATGAGCGGGCTGACCGTGGGCTACAGCGATCACACGACCGAGGAGGACACGGGGGCGCTGGCGGTCTCGATCGGGGCGAGGATCCTCGAGAAGCACCTGACTTACGACCCCCTTGCGTTCGGGCCGGACCACGAAGCTTCGCTCGGGCCCGAGGCGTTCGCCCGCTATTGCAGGGCGGCGCGCGAGCAGCGTCCGGGCGTCGCGGCCGAGATCGGAGAGGCGATGGATTCGGCCTGGCTGGCGCGCGACCCGCGCCTCGGCGACGGGCAGAAGCGGGTGATCGATTGCGAGAAGGATGTGCGGCGGGTCAGCCGCCAGTCGCTGGCGCTTCTTCGGCCGAGAAAGGCGGGCGAGACGATCAACCGTAACGATCTGACGACGATGCGCCCGGGCACGGGGCTGAGCCCGGCGTTGATCGACGAGGCGTCGGGGCGCAAGGCCTCGTGCGATCTTCAAGCCGGCGTGATCCTCACCAGCGGGGATGTGCAGCCGCCGCTGGAAGACATCGCCAAGATCGGGCCTCGGGCCGGGGTCATCGGCCTGTGATGCACGGCACGGTCCAGCCAACCGGGCGAGAAGGGAAGCTGTTGTGATCGGCGACGGCTGGGACGGCGAGCCCGCGGTGCGTCCGGGCGAGTTCGGCGCTGAAGCTTCGGCGCCGGGGCGTGCGCTGCGTGTGATGGTGGTGACGGGCAGCCGCGCGGATTTCGGTCTGCTGACGCCGGTGATGCGTGCGATCGAGGCCCACCCGTCGCTGGACCTTCTTGTCGTCGCGGCGGGGAGCCACCTGGTGATGCCGGCGCTGACTTTCCGCGATGTGAAGGCGGAGTTTCCCGTTTCGGACTCGGTGCCGATGCAGGTGGCTGGGAGGGTCGGTCGGGCCGAGGATGTCGAGGCGGTGGGTGTCGGCGTCGGTCGGTTCGGGAGGTCGATGCATCGCCACAACCCCGACTGGGTGGTGGTGCTGGGCGACCGGATCGAGGCGTTCGCGGCGGCGGCGGCGGCGAGCATCGGTGGGCGCGCGCTGGCGCACATCCACGGGGGCGACCGGGCCGAGGGCGTCGCCGACGAGGCGATGCGCCACGCGATCACCAAGCTCGCGCACCTGCACCTTGCCGCGACCGAGGCCTCGGCGCAGCGCATCATCAAGATGGGTGAGAAGCCGGAGTTGGTCCGCGTGATCGGCTCGCCCGCGGTCGACGGGCTTTCAGAGATCGAGCCGCTGAGCGACAACGAGTTCAAGTCGTTGGGCGAGCCCGAGTCACTGGTGCTGATGCACCCGATCGGGCGGCATCCGGAGGAAGAGGAGCACGCGGGCTCCGCCGTGTTCGAGGCGCTGGGCGGCAAGCGGGTGCTGGCGCTCTGGCCGAACTTCGATCCGGGGCGGCAGGGGACCTTGCGGGCGATCCACCAGGCGGGGGTGAAGTCGCGCGAGCACTTGCCGCGGGTTGTGTTTGTGGGGTTGCTAAAAAAGCTCGCGAGCGCCGGGGGCGTGCTGGTGGGCAATTCGTCTGCGGCGTTGATCGAAGCCGCGGCGGTCGGCCTGCCGGCTGTTGATGTGGGCCAGCGACAGGCGGGGCGCGAGCGGGCGGGCAATGCCGTGCACGCCGAGCGCGAGACGCCGGACTCGATCAGGGAAGCGGTCGACGCGGCGCTGAAGCTGGATCGATCCTCGTTCACGCATCCCTACGGCGAGGGCGACGCGGGCAAGCGTGCCGCCGATGCGCTCGCCTCGGTCGATCCGCGCAGCCCGGCGTTGATCCGCAAACGCTGCGTGTATTGATTGCTCAGGCGGCGGCGACGGCGCGGACCTGCAGGGCCAGACCGATGAAGTAGCC
>SLFH01000189.1 GCA_007124345.1 Phycisphaerales bacterium
GTGATTGTCCCCCGGATGCTGTAATCGAGAGCGACCATCTTTGACTCAAAGATCTCGAAGTCCCTCGCGCACTCTCGGGCGTGTATCGAGCCCGCCGAATGGTCGTGCAGCCACTGGTACAAGTCCCGCCATGTGCGAGCGGTCGAGCGGTCCGGGAGCGATTCGGTCACGATATCGACGCTTAGCAGCATCGCATGTATCGGTCCAAAGTTCTTCCGCTCTGCGGTTCGGATGTGGCGACGAAGTTGATCGATCGACGGTTTTGACTGGACCTTCGACTCGATAACCAGCGCCCAGCCGACCTCGTCAAAGATGCAGAGGTCGGGCACGCCTCTTGCTTCGTTTTCGTCTCCGGAGACCGACTCGCCGGGGATCTGCTGCTGGGTGATTGTCAGCTTTGCGGTCGCCGGCGGGTCGGGCATGCCCGCCCATTTCAAGAAGGGCCGCAAGAGTGAGCGGTCCGCGTAAAGGGTGCATGCGAGCGCGTGCGTGAGGCGGTTCTCGGGCTGGCTGTATTGGTCGAAGATGCTCCTCATCCGGGAGCAGTATCGCAAAACCTTGATCGGGGCGCGACGGCTGTCGGTTGCGGCAAGAGGCCGACCCCCTCAATCGCTCTCGATCCGCCAGTTCGCCAGCAGCGCGGGCCCGCGGACTTCGCAGCCGAGCTCGCGGAGCCAGCCCGCCAGCACGGTGTTGCTGTTGCCCCAGAAGGTATAGCGTCGCTCGTCGTGGACGAAGTGCATCGCCTGGCGCGGGTTGTAGGTTTCGGTTTCGATCTCGGACTCGAACCGTTCGTCGAGGCGCAGGCGCAGGGCCTCGGCTTCTGCGGCGCCGACGGTCAGGCTGTAGAGCGAATCAAAGATGTACGAGCGGGCGAGGGTCTGTTCGTCGATTGTGCCGGAGTGCTCGCGTCTGGCCAGCGTGCCGCGGCTTGGGAAGACCATCGCACGCACGGAGCTCAGCGGTCCGGTGCGGTTCTCGGCGAACCACGCCCACTCGCCGTAGTGGTACTCGACATACGACCGCGGCTCTTCGCGTGGGAGCACGAGGCCGGTGTGGCGCCCGTAATCGATGAGATACACATTGACGGGGTTCTCCGGGTCGGCCGGGGGGCGGACCGTGGCGCCGCAGCCGGACACCAGGAACGGCGTCGATACAGCCATGACGAGTATCACGAAAAGCGTGATGCGCACGCGCAGTGATCGGAGCGAGAAGCGTCTTGTTCGTCGTGCTCTCTTGCTGGTCATGTCGAACGCGCACCCTGACGCGCAGACGCGCCGGAAACCGAGTCTCTCCGCACGGCGTTCGGTTGCCCTCGACCGTGGCGGGTCGGTAGGATCGTGCATGACGCCGGCGTCGCGTAAATCAATGTCTCACACGCCATAACCCATTGTACGGAGGTGCAGAATGCCACGCGTGATCCCCCTTGTTTTCGTTTCTGCTCTGCTCGCCGGGTGCGCATCGGACCGTGAGGGAAACCCCGGGTACGACCCGCGCACCGTCTACGGTCCCGAGCGCCAGATCATGATCGCCGCGGACAATGTCCAGTGGCGTCCCGGCCCGCCTTCCTTGCCCGAGGGTGCGCAGTACGCGGTGCTCGAGGGCGACCCCGGCGAGTCGGGCATGTTCGTGATGCGTCTGAAGTTGCCCGACGGCTACATCATCCCGCCGCACACGCACCCGAATGTCGAGCGGGTGACGGTGATGTCCGGCGTGTTCAATCTTGGGCACGGCGCCCGGTTCTCGCGCGAGCGCACGATGCGGATGCCCGCGGGGAGTTTCACCTCGATGCCGCCGGGCATGCAACACTTCGCATTCGCCGATGGCGAGACCGTCGTCCAGCTCACGAGCATCGGGCCATGGGAGATCAACTACATCGACCCGGCGGACGATCCGAGGCAATAGACGGGCTCCGGATCGCCCGTGACCGGGTCCGTCGTGGGTCGGATTCGGCGCGCGGGCTCAGTCGTCTTCGCCGTTTCGCCTGCCGGAATGGTCCGACGCGCTGCGCATTTCGGGTCTTGCCCTGACGAGCTTGTGCAGCTCGACGAGCACGAGCACCGATGGCGCGCCGATGATGATCCACAGCCAGGTTTCGCCGCGCAAGGGCTGCAGTCCGAGCAGGGCCTGCGTCGGCGGGAAGTACATCGCGCCCAGGTGCACCGTGAGCGAGAGGCCCGTGCCGATGAAGAGCACGGGGTTGGAGAAGATGTTCTTCTGGAAGATCGAGAGCGTTTCGGAGCGGCACGCGCCGACATGCAACATCTTGAAGATGACCATGGCGGTGAGCGTGGCGCCCTGGGCGTAGGCCAGGTCCGAGCCCCGCTGGAGCTCGGTGGTGAACATCGCCAGAGCGACGCCCGCCAGCAGCAGGCCGACGAGGATCGTCCGCTCGACGAGCAGGGGCGACATCAGCCCCTCGTTGGGGTCGCGGGGCGGCTGGGTGTACTGCCACTTCTCGCCCGGCTCGAAGGCGAGGGCCACATCCTGGATCCCGTTGGTGACGACATTGAGCCAGAGGATCTGCGCCGGGAGCAGCAGCAGGGGGAGCACATCGGGTTCGAGGTAGTCGGCGTAGACGCCGAACGCCGCGAGCATGAACGCGCCCATGATCGCCAGCACTACGCCCACGCTGGTGGAGAGGAGGAAGTCCGTCGCCTTGCGGATGTTGCTGAACGCGGTCCGCCCCTCCTCGACGGCGGCGTAGATCGTCGCGAAGTTGTCGTCGGCGAGCACCATCTCGCTGGCTTCCTTGGCGACATCGGTGCCGGTGATGCCCATGGCGCAGCCGATGTGGGCGCTCTTGAGGGCCGGGGCGTCGTTGACACCGTCGCCGGTCACCGCGACCACCTCGCCCCGATCACGCAGGCGGTTGACAATGCGGAGCTTTTGCTCGGGGTTCATGCGTGCGAACACGACCACGCCCTCGTCGAGCGCGATGTCGAGGTCGTCGTCGCTCATGTCGAGCAGCTGTGCGCCCGTGACGGCGCGGGGCTTGTCGCTCTTCTTCTTGGTGGCGGTGTGGCCGGGGCCGGAATTCAGGCCGATCTTCTCGGCGATCGCCGCGGCGGTCGAGGCGTGGTCGCCGGTGCACATCAGCACACGGATGCCGGCGCCGTGACAGTCGCGGATCGCGCCGATCACCTCTTCTCTCGGCGGGTCGAGCATGCCCACGAGCCCGACAAAGGTCAGGCGTTCGGGCTCGCCCTCGCGCGTCGCGCGGATCGATGCCTCGTCGGTGCCCGCCGCGAGGGCCAGCACGCGCAGCCCCTCGCCCGCCAGCGCCGACGCGGCGTCGAGCACCTTGTCTCGATCGAGCGGCTCGTCCTCGCCGGGCCCGAGGCGCATCGTGTCGCACATCTCCAGCACGCGCTCGGGCGCGCCCTTAACCAGCGCGACCGTCCGGTCGCCCTCGCGCAGCGCGACGACCGTCGCCGAGAACCGGCGATCGGACTCGAAGGGGATCTCCGCGTCCGTCCGCCACATCGCCTTGGCGGCCTGCTGGTCGACGCCGGCGCGCGCACCGAGCACGAGCAATGCGACCTCGGTCGGGTCGCCGTGGGTGGCGGCCTCGTCGTCGGGGCCTTTGCGCTTCAGCTCGGCTTCGTTGTTGAGCACGCCCGCGAGCACGGCCAGGCAGAGCGCGTCCTGCGGGTCTTTGAGGTTGGTCTCGTCGAACGAGACCGCGTCGCCCGCCCGCCGCCCGCCTTCGTCGAGCCCGTGCACCTCGCCCGCGACCTGCGAGGCCGAGGCGCTGACTTCGAAGTGCTTCCCGCCCGACCAGACCCGCTGCACCGTCATGCGGTTCTCGGTGAGCGTGCCCGTCTTGTCGGACATGATCACGGTGCAGCTTCCCAGCGTCTCGACCGCGGGCAGGCGCCGGATGATCGCGTTCCTTTTGGCCATCCTTCGCACGCAGACGGCCAGCGCCACGGTCATGACGATCGGCAGCCCCTCGGGGATCGCCGCGACGGCGACCGCGACGGCGGTCAGGAACATGTCGCTCGCCGGCACACCCTGGCTGAGACCGACGATGAACGCCACGGCGCACACCAGCACGATCGCGATGCTCACACGGTTGCCGAACTTGTGCATGCGCGCCTGCAGCGGCGTCTGCGCCCGCTCGGTCGTCCGCATCTCGCCGGCGATCAGGCCGATCTGGGTCTTCGCACCGGTCGCGACCACCATCGCCCGCGACCTGCCCGACGCGACCGCCGTGCCCATGTACGCCATGTTCTTGCGGTCGCCCAGCGGCGTGTCCTTGCCCCCTTCAACGACTTCCGGCGACTTCTCGACCGTCTCGGACTCCCCGGTCAGGATCGAATCGTCGGTGCGGAGCTGCGATGCCTCGATGATCCGCACATCCGCGGGGATCAGGTCGCCAGACTCCAGCAGCACGATGTCGCCCGGCACGAGCTTCTTCGACTCAAGCTCGACACGCTCGCCCCCGCGGATCACCGTCGCCTTGGGCGAGACCATTTTGAGCAGGGCTTGCATCGCGTTCTCGGCCCGGTACTCCTGGAAGAAGCCGATCGTCGCGTTCAGCGCAAGCACGAAGGCGATCACGATCGCGTCGGCGTACTCGCCGATCACCAGCGTCACCACCATCGCCACCAGCAGCACATAGATCAGCGGGCTGGTGAATTGGTGCAGCAGGATCTTCCAGCGGCTCGTCCCGCCCCCGCTCTGGATGGCATTGGGGCCGTAGCGTTCGAGGCGTTCGGCGGCCTCCTCGTCGCTCAGGCCGTCGGGCCCGGCCCCGAAGGCTTCGAGCACCGCGTCGGTCTCCACCGTGTGCCACTGCCGCTCTGAACCCTGTTGTGCCATGGGGTGTTTTGTAGGTCGGGCGGGTGATCCAAGCCCGGATCGGGGTCCGATCGGCGTCGGGGCGACGACAGACGAACAATCGCACGATGGCCCCCGATCCCTCCCAATCCCCTTCCACCACTCAACGTCCCCCCGGCATCACGGTCTGCGGCGACCGATCCGTGCGCATCTCGTTCGACCACGACCCGGGCGCCGGCGTGATCGAATCGGTCCGCAACGCCCTGGCCTCCCCGCCCATCCCCGGCGTGGCGGACATCGTTTGCGCGATGAAGACCGTTTCGGTGGTCTTCGACCCGCTGGAGGCGGATCCGTCCGAGGTGCTCGGCGAGGTCCAGCGGCGTCTGCACCGGGCTGGCGGGGCGGAGCTTAAAGATCGGCCGCGGCGTGAGGTCGTGCTGTCCGTCTGTTACGAGCCGCCCTTCGCCCCGGACCTTGCGTCGATCGCCGAGCGTGCGGGCCTCGGCCAAAGCCGCCTGATCGATCTGCACGCCGGCGCGGTCTACACCGCCCGATTTCTCGGGTTCTCGCCCGGCTTTGCGTACCTCGAGGGGCTGCCCGAAGCACTGCACGCGCCGCGGCTTGCATCGCCCCGCACTCTGATCGAGCCGGGCAGCGTCGCCGTCGCCGGGTTCTTCTCGGGGGTATACCCGCAGGCGACGCCCGGCGGGTGGCGGGTGATCGGGCGCACACCGCTGAGGCTGTTCGACACCGCGTGCGAACCGCCCTCGCTGATCGGGCCGGGCGACCTTGTTCGATTCAGGCCGATCGACGGGGCGGAGTTTGCGAGGCTTCTGGCCGAGCAGGGCGCGGGCGAAGGGGGCCTCGAATGAGCGGCCAACTCCGAATCATCCGCCCCGGCCCCTGCTCTTTGGTGCAGGATCTGGGCAGGCCGGGGGCGGCCCATCTCGGCGTGGCCCGCAGCGGCGCCGCCGACACGCTCTCGCTGCGCACCGGCAACAGGCTCGTCGGCAACGAAGACAACGCCGCGGCGATCGAGATGACCCTCGCCGGCTTGCACGCCTCGTTCGATACAGACTCGACGGTCTGCCTGTCAGGGGCCGGGGGCGACGCGCTGTTGCTCGACGCGCACGCCAAGGCGATGCGAAGAGTGAAGCTTCTCGAGCCGACGCGGATCGGCGCTGGCGAGAGCCTGCGGATCGGACCGCTGAAAGGGGGCGCGAGGGGGTATCTCTGCATCGCCGGGGGCGTGCGCACAACGACGGAACTCGGGAGCCGCTCGACCCACGCGGCCTCGGGGATCGGGGGGCTCGGCGGGCGAGCGCTCGATGCGGGTGACTGTCTGCCCATCGGAACCGATGCCGCGCGCCCCGCCAGGCGCATCGCCCCGCAAGCCCGCGAACGGTTGCTCGCGATGCCGCTCTGCAGGGAGTTGCGTGTCACGCCGGGGCCGCACGCGGAGCTGTTCGATCAGGACGCGATGGAAACGCTCGTGTCGGCGGCATTCAAGGTCTCAAGGGCGGCCGATCGCGTCGGCGTCCGGCTGGAAGGGACGAAGATACCGACGCTCGATCCCGGCACCATCGACTCAGAGCCGATGCTCGCCGGCGCGATCCAGGTGACGCCCGACGGCACGCCGATCGTCCTCATGCCCGACGGACCGACGACCGGGGGATACCCCGTCATCGGCGTCGTGATCAACGCCGACCTGCCTTCGCTCGGGCAGCTTCGCCCGGGCGATGAGATCCGCTTCAGTGCTGTCGATCTCGAAGCTGCGATGGAGGCGCTGCGCTCGCAGCGACAAGAGCTCGACACGCTCTGCCCGCCCGACGGGCCCGATCGACCATGACGCAAGACAACAACATTTCGATCGACCTCGCCTGCGACGCGGGCGAAGCATCGACCCCAGACGGGGTCGCCATCGAGCGGGCGATCATGGAGCGGGTGACCTCCGTGCACATCGCCTGCGGCGGGCACGCGGGCGACATCGCGACCATCCGCCGCACGATCGAGTCGGCCCTCTCGCTCGGGCTCGCGATCGGCGCGCATCCGTCGTACCCGGATCGGGAGGGCTTCGGGCGCAGGTCGGTGCAGATCACGAGAGGGGATCTGCTCGCCTCGCTGCAAGACCAGGTCGCGTTGCTGGCGGGGCTCGCGGGGGAGGCGGGAGCCGAACTCGTCCACCTCAAGCCGCACGGCGCGCTCTACCACGACGCGTCCCTTCGTCCGGAGGTCGCCGATGCGATCGCGGAGGTCGCTTCGGCAGCGGGGCTGCTGCTTGTCGGCGCCGCGGGTTCGCGTGCGGTTGAGCAGTGGCGCGACGCCGGGCTGCGTGTTGCTCCCGAGGGGTTCGCCGACCGTCGCTACCTCGCAGACGGGTCGCTCCGCTCCCGGGCCGAGCCCGACGCGGTGATCACAGACCCGCTCGCCGCCGCCGACCAGGCGCTGAAGCTCGCTCTTGGCGAGCCGATCGAGATCCCAGATGGCGCGGTTCGCCTGGATGTGCGCACGATCTGCGTCCACGCCGACACGCCCGGGGCGGCGGGGGTGGTCGGGAACGTCGCCGATCGCCTGATGCAGAGCGGCTTCCGGCTGCTCCCCCCGGGCCGATGACGACAGAACCGGCGGCGCCGCGACGCAAGGTACACTGAACGATCATGGCGTACACCTCATCGCTGAAATACGAGCCCGAACGCATCCACGCAGCCGCGATCTACTGCTCCGACGGTCGTGTCGGCGCGCACTTCGACGACTTCCTGACCCACGGGCTGAAACTGCCGAGGTACGACCGCGTGGCGTTGCCCGGGGGGCCGGCCTCGCTGGCCGAGCACACCGAGTCGCATATCGAGGTCCGCTGCGTCGTCGAAGAGCTCCGGTTCCTCGTCGAGGCGCACGAGCTCCAGCGTGTGGTGTTGATCGCCCACCAGGAGTGCGCCTTCTACAGCGCGAGGCTGCACCTCGCCGAGGCGGAGTTGGAGCGCCAGCAGCGGGCGGACCTGCTCAAAGCGGCCGAACGGGTCCGCGAAATCACGGGCATCTCCGAGGTCGAGGCGTACTTCGCCCGAATCGACGGCGAGCCCCGGCGGATCGTTTTCGACCCGGTCTCTGTCGAACGCTGAAAGACGGCCCGTCCCAGGGCGGACCTTGTGTATTTTTCGTCCGGGAACACAACCGGGCAGACGCGCCAGCCCCGACGATCCTCCGAGCTTCACCGGTTTCTCCCCCTCTCCTCGCCTTCCCACCGGCCCGGAACGGGGGTGAACGCCATATCCAACCGATAGGCAATTGACGGCGTTGAGTCGTCACCGTCCCGGAGGAGTGCACCATGACAGTCTCAACTGCGAACGCGGCGCGTTGGATCAATACCTCGGCCGCACCCGAGGACGAGATGCTCGCGGTCATCGCCGACCTTGAAGCCCGCCTCGCGAGCCTCCGGGAGAACCAGCACGAGCGGGTCCGCCTCCAGAGCGCTCTGGACGCCGCCGCCGGCACACTCGAAACCACACGCTCCCAGCTCTCCGGACGCTTCGCACAGCTGGAGGAGAAGGAACGCGAGATCGACGGCGAGTTCCGCGTCGTCGAGGCCGAGCGGGCGAGCGTCGAGGCCGAGCGGATCGAGGTCGTCCGCCGCCTCTCGGACCTTGCGAGGACCGACACCGTCGACTCGGCCCTCCGTGAGGAGCTCAAGGCCCGCGAGTCGGCCCTGAGCGAACGAGAGGAACGCCTCGCCGCCCGGATGGAGGATCTCGAAGACGAACGGCGCGACGCCGAGCGTGATCGGCAAGAGATCGAACGCGAGCAGGCCCGCCTCCGCGAGCAGGCCAGGACCCAGCAGGAGCAGGCCCGCCGACTCGAAGTCCTCGAAGCGGACCTGAGGAAGCGCGAGAACGAGCTCGACGAGGAGTTCCGCCGCTTCGAGCGCCGCAAGGTCGAGCTCTCCGCCGAGTCCGATGTCCTCCGCGACGCCCTCGGCCGGGCGCGGGCCGAGGCCGAGCGGGCAGACGAACGCGTCAAGGCCGAGGCCGGCAGGGCCGACAGCCTCGAAGGCAAGTGCGGCGACCTCGAACGCGATCGCTCACGCATGCGTTCGGAGCTCTCAAGGCTGAAGCGCGAGCTCGCCGAGGCCGAACGACTCAAAGGGACGCAGCAGCACCAGGACGGGCACCACAAGAAGTCCAGGCAGGTTGGCCCGATCATCGTGGCGATCTGGGTCCTCACGGTCGGACTCTCGGCCCTCGCGGCTTTTATCGGTGTCGCGGCCGAGTCCATCGCTCTGGGCGCTGGCATGGTCGGCGTGGTCTTCAGCGCATCGGTGCTCGCCTTCCTCGCGGTCGCCAGAAGGATCTGGGATCCCGCCGGCTTGGTCGTGGCCCTCTTCGCAGGCACCGCCGGAATCTGGGCCTCGGCCTGGTACAGCGGCGTGCAGACCGCCCTCGCCTCGTGGGACCTCCCGCTCCACCGCATCCCCGTCGAGATCATCGCAAACATCGAGCCGGCGACCGCCGCCTTCACCGCATGCCTCGCCGTCGGCGTCGTGGTCTGCATGGCCTGCTCGGGCTCGGGCATGCTCGGGCTGACGGTCGTCGCGGCGATCGGGGCCGGGTTCCTCCTCGGGCTGTCTGATAACGGCGGGATGATGCCCGTCGGTGCCGCAGTCGCATGGAGCGCACTTATGGCCGCGGCTCTTGGACGCTGGGCCCTCGCCCGCTCCGGATCGGTCAACGAAGGCAGCCGCATCGTCGAGGGCGTGCCTCTTCGGCCTGGAATCAGCTGACCGATCGGCACGGAGCTGAAACACAGAACTCGCCAAAGACAACGCTCGGCCTCGAAAGGCCGGGCGTTTTCACTGTCCCAGTGGGGAGA
>SLFH01000311.1 GCA_007124345.1 Phycisphaerales bacterium
ACATCCCGCGTCTCCTGCCCCTGGCGGCCGGTGACGACGCGGGGCTGGCCGTCGTCCTCGGACTGGGCCAAGGCTTCGGCGGGCGCCATCCACAACGCCAACGCGACACCCGCGGCGGCGGCCAGTCGGAGGGGCGGGCGGCTCATCATTCGGGTGCTGGTTTGGCGTCGATCCATCGGCGTCGTCTCCATCGGCGACCCTAGCGTAGCCGAAACCTCTCTTGTACGCGTCCCGACGCGCCGGGTTGAGCCTTCATGGCCCTTCCTACGCTTCGCGTCCATGCGCATCGTCAGTCTTATCCCTTCCGCGACAGAGATCCTCTGCCTCCTCGGCGCCGGCGACCGTCTGGTCGGGCGGAGCCACGAGTGCGATTTTCCGTCCTCCGTCGCCGGCGTTCCCGTGCTCACAGCCCAGCGGACCTCGTACGCCCCGGGCGGGTCGGCGGAGGTTGATCGCGAGGTCCGCGAGAGCCTTGAGGCGGGCGAGGCCCTGTACACGCTCAACGCCGAACTCCTCGCCGACTTGCGTCCGGACCTGATCATCACGCAGGATCTCTGCTCGGTCTGCTCGATCGACCTGAACAGCGTCCGATCGGTCGTGGACCGGATCGGGGCGGAGACGGGTGTCGAGCCACGCCTGCTCAGCCTCAACCCCAAGGGCGTTGAAGATGTGCTCGACGACACTTTGCGGGTCGGCGAGGCGATCGGCGAGGGCGAGCGGGCGAGGGCCGAGGTCGTGAAGCTCCGAGAACGCCTCTACCGGGCCCAGGAGCATGTCAACCCCTACGACGAGGGGCCGGTCGTCGGCTTCATGGAGTGGACCGACCCCATCTTCGTCGCCGGGCACTGGACCGTCCAGATGATCGAGCGGGCCGGCGGGCGCCACCCGCTCAACGAGACGGTCGCGGCCAAGGGTTCGGGGGCCGGGGCTGGGATGGGCCAAGGCCAGCGCCTCGCCGGGCCGTCGGTCCGAGTGCCGCCGGAGGTCTTCTGCGCCGTCAAGCCCGAGGCCCTGATCGTCTGCCCCTGCGGGCTCACGCTCGACGAGGCCTCGCTGGAGACCGAACGCCTGGCGCTGGAAGACTGGTGGGAGGCCCTGCCCGCGGTCAAAAACGGTCGCGTCGCGATCGTCGACGGCAACCAGATGTTCAACCGCCCGGGCCCGAGGCTGGTCGACGCCTTCGAGTGGCTGGTGGGCTGGCTTCAGGACAGGCCGGGGCTGATCCCCGAGCGCTTCCCGTGGCAGCGTGGGATCGGCTAATCTCCGATCGTGTGGCGCGATCCGCGTCCACTCGAGAGGAGGCCTGTGCGATGAAGGTTCCGATGTGCGTCGCAAAGTCCCTGTTCGGGCGGGGTGACTACGACAAGACCCGCGTCCAGCCCGCCGACGTCGGGAAGTTCAGCTACCCCGTTCCGTACCAGAAGCAGATCCACGCGAACATGTGCGGCGACGCCTGCGTGTTCATGATGGGCCAGTTCCACGGGTTCGCGGCCAACATCGCGATGCAGAGCAACCCCCGGGGCGCCGTCTCCGGACTCGACGCCAACGACATCACGCAGAACTACCCGCTGCAGATCAGGGCGACGCCGGGATCGGCCGCGGGCCTGCGCCACTTGCTCTCCAGCCGGGGCCCGCTGATGTGTTCGGGGGCGTACTGCCGCATGGGCATCCTGGGCGACCAGGGGCACTGGGTGGTGCTCAAGGGGTACGACCAGCAGAACTTCTACATTCATGACCCGTGGCACGGCCCCAACACACCCTGGGACCAGGCCGCCTTCGTGAACGCGCTGAACACGGTCGTCTCCGCCTGAGGATCACGGAGATTACTTCCGCTTCTTCTTGCGATCGTCGCGGTAGTCGGTCTTGGCCCGGTCGCGGGACTTGCTCTTCTTGCTTCGCCGCACGGCTCCAGGGGTTTTGAAGCCCGCGCCGCCCCCGCCTGCCAGCCCGCCGAGGTCGGCCCCGTCGCCGAGCTTGAGGCCCGCGATGCCCTTGGCCTTGCCCGCGGCCCGAGACTCGGGGTCGTCGATCACGACTTCGAGCTGTCGCTTGGCAAGGTCGACCGCGGCGATCGAGACGCGGACCGAATCGCCCATGTTGAACGATCGCCCGCTGTTGGCGTCAACGAGGGCGCCGCTGCGCTTGTCGATCTTCCAGTTGGGGCGCTGGCCGCCGCGCGTGACATCGCCGGGCAGGTCGCTGGTTTTGATCAGCCCGTCGGAGAGGAACTTGTTGAGCTGGATGAAGACGCCGCGGGGCGAGACGCCCGTCACCACCGCGTCGTACACCTCGCCGATCTTGTCGGCCAGGAGCTGGAGCACGAGGAACTGGCGCAGCTCGCGTTCCGCCTCGGTGGCGCGTTCCTCGGTGCCCGAGCAGTGCTTGCCGAGGGTGACGAGGTCTTCGAGGTCGAGGCAGCGTTCGCTGTCGCGCAGCTCGCGCCCGAGGTTCTTGCGCTCCTTGCTGTCTCTGGGGCGCTTGCTCCCGTTCTTGGTGCGTTCGAGGTACTCCGACAGGGCCCAGTGGACCGTCAGGTCGGGGTAGCGCCGGATCGGGCTGGTGAAGTGGGCGTACGCCTCGCTGGCGAGCGCGAAGTGGCCGATGAGGGCGGGCGAGTACTCGGCCTTGGTCAGCGTCCGCAGCACGGCCATGTGCACCGCGCGCGAGGCGGGGGTGCCCCGCGTCGCGTTCAGAAGCGACTGCAGCTCGTCGCGCGTCGGGTTCTTGGGGATCTTGTAGCCGGCGACGGTCGCCGCCTTGCGCAGGTCCTCGGTGTCGCCGGGTGTCGGCTCGGGGTGCACGCGCCGCAGGAGCGGGACATTCATCGACTCGAACAGGCGGGCGACGATCTCGTTCGCCTCGACCATGAACATCTCGATGATCGTGTGCGTGAAGGCGTCGTCCTCGGGCTCGGCGTCGATCACGCGCCCGTTCTCGTCGAAGATCAGCTCGACATCGGGCAGCTCCAGCGAGATCATGCCCTGGCGCTCGCGCCGCCCGCGGATCGCGCGAGCGAGCTTGTCCGCCTCTTTGAGCGCCTCGAGCAGCTCGGGTGTGTAGTTCGGCTCTGTCTTGGCGTGCTTCTTGGCTTCTTCGGGGTCGCCGTCGATCAGGGCCTGCGCTTCGAGGTAGGTCAGGCGCTTGGCGCTGTTGATGATGACGCTCTGCACGCCCTCGGCGGTCACCTCGCCGTTCTTGTTGTAAGTGGCGAAGGCCGCCTTGGCGAAGCGAGGCACGCGCTCCTGCAGCGAGCAGATCCCGTTGCTCAAAAGCTCTGGCAGCATCGGGATGACCAGGCGGGGCAGATACACGCTGTTGCCCCGCTCGCGGGCTTCCTTGTCCAGGGGCGAGCCGTGCTCGACGAAGTGGCCCACATCGGCGATGTAGACGCCCAGCTCCCACCCGCCGTCGGGCAGGCGCCGGATGCTGATCGCGTCGTCGTAGTCCTTGGCGTCGGGCGGGTCGATGGTGAAGATGAACTCTTCGCTCAGGTCCTCGCGCCCTTCGAGATGGCCGTCCTTCTCGAACTTTTCGACATCGAGCTCGAAGGCGCGGGTGACCTCGCGGGCGTTGTCGAGCACCTCGTCCTCGAACTCGCCGGGCAGCCCGTGGGCGAGGATGATCGCCTGCGTCTCGACATCGGGCTGGCCCGCCTCGCCGAGCACCTTGCTGATCACGCCCTCGGGCAGGTAGTCGCCCTCGGGGAACTCGGTGATGTCGACGATGACCTTGTCGCCCGGCTTGACGTTCTTCGCCTCCGCGTCGCGGACGACGATCGGGTCGGTCAGCAGCTTGCCGTCGGGCTGCACGAGCCACTGCTCTCCCTGCTTGTAGACCTCGCCTGAGAATGTGGTTCTCTTGCGCTCGAGGATCTCGACGACGCGTCCCTGGAACTGCTTGCCCTGATGCTCGCCGCTCTTCTCGCGCCCGTGGTCGCGGCGGAGCTCGACGAGGACGCGGTCGCCCGTCATCGCGTCAAGTGTGTCGCGGGGCGGGATGAACACATCCCCCTCGCGCGTCGTCGAGTCCGGAACGACGAAGCCGAACCCCTTGGCGGAGCCCCGGAAGATCCCGACGATCTCGCCGCCTTGGTCGTCGAGCGACGGGAGCTCGACCTTGCCGGAATCGTCGAGCGAGACGACGCCCCGCTCGGCCAGTTCCTTCACCGCGCGACCGAAGTCCTCGACATCCTCGATCCGGAGTTCACGCGCAATCTGCACGATGTGCTGCGGGCGGTAGTCGTCGTGGCGGAGATGGGAGAGAAGTCTCTTCTCGTATTGCAGCGGCATGGAGCCTCTCGACGCCCCGGCCGGGGCGTATGCGATCAGATCAAAGCTTCGGCGCGTACGCCTCGGCGGTCGCCCGGAACGGACGGGGGCGGAAGCCCAAGTGCTCGCGCGCCTTGACCGGCTCGGCGGTCGTGTCTTCCCCGGCCATCAGCGCCATCCCCTCGTCGTAGGGCAGAGCGTGCTGGAGGCCGGTCAGCCTGGCGACCCTCGCCACCATCGCGCCGGCCTTGTCGGGCACGGGGATCATCCTGAGGCCCTTCTTGGCCAGGGGCACCCGCTCCTGGAAGAGCTTGATCAGCTCGGGCATCGTCAGTTCTTCGGGGCCGGTGATGTTGTACACCTCGCCCTCGGCCGCCTTGCGATCGAGGCTCTCGCCGATCGCCCACGCCAGGTCCTCGACCGCGACCGGCGCGATCTTCGCGTCGCTCATCTTCCCCAGCCCGGGGATCGGGGGCCCAGACTCGAGCCGCTGGAAATACGGGATGAAAATGTGCGGAGTCGCCTTGCCGGTCACCCACCCGCGCACCATCTGGATGAACTCGCCGTCGGGGCCGTGCACAAGGCTCGAACGCAGGATCGTCCACGCCAGCCCGCTCTGGCGGATGATCGTCTCGGCCTCGAACTTGCTCCGCTGGTACTCGCAGACGCCTTCGTCGCGGACGCCGATCGCCGAGACCTGCACGATCCGCTTCACATCCTCGCGGACGGCGGCGCCGACCAGGCGTTTCGCCCCCTCGACATGGATCCGCTGGAAGGTCTGCCCGCCGGGCGCCTCGCGGATGATCCCGATGGTGTTCACCAGCGCGTCTGCCCCGTCGGCCAGCCGCTCCAGCGCCGCACGGTCGTGAAGGTCGCCGGTGACCAGGTCCAGCCGCTCATCCTCGGTGGGCAGGACCTTGCCCGCCTTCTCGACATCGCGGACCAGCGCCCGCACGCGGTGACCCCGCCCGAGCAGCTCTCGCACCGTGTAGCGGCCGACGAACCCCGTCGCCCCCGTCACACCGACCGTCCTGCCCGAACCTTCGCTCATCGATCCATACCTCTAAAAACAGGCCGTCTTCCCGCTGCGGGCGGCGCCCGCGCTCCGACGGCGCGAGCGGAAGCCTACGGCGGCCCCGCGCCGAACGCCAGTCTCTCCGCCCGGGTCCCCGCCATGTCCGAGTACCATCAGCCGATGATCGAGGTCCGCGACCTTACCTTTTCATACAGGCCCGGCCCGCCCGTGCTGTCAGCGGTCAACGCCTCCTTCCCGGCGGGGGCGGTGACCGTCCTGCTCGGGCCGAACGGCGCGGGCAAGTCGACTTTGCTCCGGCTCTTGGCCGGGCTGCTATCGCCCGATTCTGGGGAGATTGCTCTCTGCGTCGAAGGGCGCGAGCCTCTCGCCCCGGCCAAGCTCCGGCCCGGCGAGCGGGCGACCAGGGTCGCCTACATCCCCCAGCGGACCTCACTTGCCTTCGCCTTCTCGGTCCGGCGCGTGATCCGCATGGGGCTCTACGCCAGACCCGGGGCGGGGGAGGCTGCAGTCGAGCGGGCGGCGGAGGCCGTCGGTCTTGGCCCGAGGCTCGACGAGCCCTTCGGCACTCTCAGCGTCGGGCAGCAGCAGCGGGTGGCGATCGCAAGGGCGATGGCGCAGCTCAACGCCTCGGAGACATCTTTGCCGAGGTTGCTGCTGGCCGACGAGCCCCTGAGCGCCCAGGACCCGGCCCAGGCTCGGGCCGTCGTCGGCGCGTTGCGGGGGCTGGCCGAGCGGGGGGACGCGGTGGTCGCCGCGGTGCACGATTTTCACGCCGCGGCCGCCCTGGCCGACCGGGTGCTGCTGCTCGGGGAAGGGGGCGTGGTGGCGGGGGAGGCCGAGGCTTCCGAGCTGCTCCGGCCCCAGGCGCTCGAGGGGGTCTTCGGGGTGGGTTTCGGTCCCGCGCCGGGTGGGTTGGCGTTGCCGCAGTTGCGGGGCGTGCCTGCCCGATAGACTTGTCTCGAGATGACGACCCAGCAACTGATCAATGTACTGATCCTCGTGCTCTTTTTCGGCCTGCCCGCGATCGGGGCCGTCGCCAAGAAGATGATCGAGAAGCGCGAGGAGCTCAAGCGTCGCCAGGCCGCCGAGTTCGCCCAGCGTGAAGCGCTGCGGACCGGGCAGGTCCAGGTGAAGGCGCCGGCGGGTGCTGGCGGGCAGCCGTCTGCCGAGGCCGCTCGCAAGCAGGCGCAACTCCAGGAGATGCGTCGGCGTCAGCAGGAGCGCCTCCGTCAGGCCGCTGCACAGCGTCAGCGGGGCAGCGTTCCGCCCCCGGCGCAGCGTCAGCCGACACCCCGACAGACCGCCCGACAGACGGCCCAGCCGACGGCGCAGCAGCGTCCGAGCCAGCCCTCGATCCGCACGCAGACGCCGATCGCGACGCAGCAACGCCAGGTTCCGCAGACTGTCGCGCGTGGGCCGTCTCGTCCGACCGAGCAGGCCGCCCGGGTGCCGCAGGCGAGGTCGAAGTATGGGCCTGACACCCCGCCGGCCGCTCCCCGCGAGGATCTTCGGACCAGGCTGGAGCGGCGCGAGCGCGAGGATGTCGCCGCGAAGGCCGCGACCAAAGAGCGCCGCAAAGAAGGCCGCACGGTCCCGCGTCGGACGGATCGCCCGTCGGTGCACGACACGGCGTGGGAGAAGCGTCGCCCGGACCGTGGGTCGGTCCACGAGCACGCTTGGGATAAGCAGCGCGACGACACCTTCTCTTGGGACGCGGTCGAGGAGCAGGGCATGGCGCACCTGCTCGGGCAGACGATGTCGCCGCAGGACTGGCGAAACGCCGTGGTGATGCAGGAGGTGCTCGCCCGGCCCGTCTCGCTGCGTGGTCAGGGAGAGCGGGGGGTCCTGTGATGACGCGGTTCGTCGGGGCTGCCCGTGCGATCGCGATCGGGCTGGCGGGCGCTGTGCTGGGGGGGTGTGCGCTCGATGGTCGGCCCGGCGCGCGCACGCTGTGGGAGGCGTTCTCGCCGGTGACACCAGGCGAGGCGGCGCTGATGGCCCTCGACGAGGAAGACCCCGACCGCAGGTTCAGGGGCACGATGCTCTTGGCCAACGCGCCTTGGGGCGGCGAAGAGGTCTACCTCGTCCTGTACCGAGACTACATCGAGGACAGCGAGCCGAACGTGCGTGCCGCGGCGGCCAGGGCGCTGGGCAACCACGGCAGCCCCGCCGACGCCGCTTTGCTCGTCAGGGCGCTGGAAGACCCCGAGCCGATGGTGCGAATCGAGGCGGCGCAGGCGCTGCAGCGTCTGCACTCGCCCGACGCGGTGCCGGCGATGCTCCGCCGGCTGCGACGGGACATCGAGCCCGACCCGGACATCCGGGCCGAGATCGCCCACGGGCTCGGGCAGTACGCCGAGCGCCGCGTGCTCGATGAGCTCGTGCGCGCGATGAACGACCGCAGCCTCCGTGTCATCCACAACGCCTCGCTCTCGCTCAAGACGCTGACCGGGCAGGACTTCGGGTACGACCACCGGGCCTGGGCCCGCTGGGTGGCCGACGCGAGAGATCCCTTCGCGGCCCGGCGCGCGTATGTCTATCCCGCTTTCTACCGCGAGAAGTTCTTCCTGGAGTACCTGCCCTTTACGAGGGAGCCTCCGAACGAGCAGGCCGCCAGCCCGGCGGGCATGTCTCCGGAGCTTGGCGTCCGCTGAGGACTCCGCTCTTGCGGGGCGTCACAGCCGTGCGTGGGAAATGCCGGAGCGCTTCAGATCGGCTTGCGCCGGGCCGATGCCTGCTCTGAGGGGTGGGTTTGCCATCTTCCCCGCGGAGCGTTCATGCGAGCATTGGTCAGCGAACAAGGCGCGGTCCGTCTGGACCACCACTGGCCCGAGCCGGATCCGGTCGGCGACCAGGTTCTGGTGCGCCCCACCCGGCTCGGCGTCACCCCCGCGGACCTGCGGGCGGTCCGGGCCGGCAGGTTCTCGGGCGTGCTGGGCAGCGAGTTCGTCGGCGTCGTCGAGAAGCTCGGGCCCGATGCCGCCGGGCAGGACCACCTCCTCAACAAGCGGGTGGTCGGCTCGCCCCTGATCGTCTGCGGCGAGTGCGACCTCTGCCAGCGCGGGCTCAGCCAGCACTGCCGGGCGGGGAAGGTCATCGGCCGAGACGGGGCCGACGGATGTTTCGCCGAACGGTTTGCCATTGGCGTGCGCCAGATAGCGCCGGTGCCCGACGGCGTCGACGACGACGCGGCACTCTTTGCCGGCTGCGTCGCCCGGGCGATGCACGCGGCAAGGCGCGTCAGGATCGAGGGCAAGCCCTATGTCACGGTGCTGGGCGACACGCCCCTGGCGCTGATTGCCGCCCAGATCATGACCTCGTTGAACGGATCGGTCCGCTGCCTGGGCGACCGCCCCGCGGCGTACGGGCTGTGCGAGAAATGGGGCGTGAAGCACCGGCACATCCGCGAGGTCGGCCTCCGCCACGATCAGGACATCGTCATCGACTGCGCCGACGACCGGCCCGAGTTCGGGGATCTCGCCCTCGGCCTGGTCAGGCCTCGCGGCAAGATCGTCCTGATGTCCGCCGGCGCGGGGCCCAAGCTCGACCCACACGAGATCATCGAGCACGAGGTCGAGGTCTACGGCGTCGCCTCGGGCAACCCCTGCGAGGGGCTCGCCGAGCTCGCCAAGGGCGCGCTCGATGTCGTCAGCCTGATCTCCAGGCGCGTGCGTCTGGTCGACGGGCTGTCGGTGCTGCGTGCCGCGGCCGAGGCGGAGCAGCTCAAGGTCGTGATCGATCCCTGAGGCATTGGAAGTGCGGGCGCGGGGCGCGGCGCGGGTGTTTTCCGCTATAGTCGCCTTCCGCCACGCCCATGGACGCGCCGCTCGCCACCAAGCTCCGCAATCTTGTCCAGCGCCTCGGTTTCGAGCGTGACTGGTCGCTGATCGTGATGGGGGCGGTCGTCGGGAGCGTGACGGCGCTGGGCGCGATCGGGTTTCACGAGGCGCTGGTCTGGACCGAGCACCGCTCCAGAGAGGCGATGGAGCTGTGGTGGGGGTGGATCGTCCTCGTGCCGATGGCGGGGGCGCTGGTAACGGGCCTGCTGGTGCACTATTTCGCGCGCGACGCCCGGGGCCACGGGGTGCCGCAGGTGATCCACGCCGTCGCGGTAAAGAAGGGGGTCATCCCGATCCGTGTGGGCGTGGTGAAGGTCCTCGCCTCGATCGCCACCGTCGGCAGCGGCGGCTCGTCCGGCGCCGAGGGTCCCATCGTCCAGATCGGCGCGACCGCCGGCTCGGCTCTCGGGCGCTTCATGCGAGCCGGGGCGGAGCACCAGAACACGCTGGTGGGCTGCGGGGCGGCGGCGGGCATCGCGTCGGTGTTCAACGCCCCGA
>SLFH01000155.1 GCA_007124345.1 Phycisphaerales bacterium
CGCCAGCCGCTACCAGGTCAAGACAACGATCGAGAACGAGGTTTTGCTCGTCGAGGAGCTGACCCGCGCGTTCGGCGACCTGCTGGACATCCAGCCGAGCATGTCGTTCAGCGGCATCGAGGACCAACGCTTCAACATCCGCCCGATCACATCGACCGACGACATCCTCGAAGAGTTCACGCCCGACCGCGATGTGTCGGGCTACCCGTCGATCGAGGCGCCCGAGCTCCGCGGCGGGGTCGCCATCTTGCTGGAAAACATCACCCCTGCGCCGTCGCTGGAGAACCTGCGCACCGCGCTCGACCAAGTCCGCCAGACCGACCCCGCGTTCCGCGACACGCTGATCCGCTCCCGGACGGTCCATGTGCTCGAGGGCAGCGAGGACGCCGTCACCGTCGCGCTCGTGCTCGTCCGCGACCCGCGGATTGCCTACGGGGCGAATCCCGCGGCGTGGCAGCAGGAGCTCGCCCAGATCGAGTGGGACTTGGTCACCACCGCCCTGGGTCGCCAGTCGACGCTGACGCAGGTCGAGAAGTTCTCCGCCAGCGTCGCCGAGACTTTCCGCAGCCGCGCCATCGCGGCGGTGCTGATCTCGTTCCTCCTGATCTCGATCTACATCTGGGTGCGTTTCGGCTCGGTGCGCTACTCGCTGGCGGCGCTGACCTGCCTGGTGCACGATGTGCTGATCATCATCGGGATGATCGCGGTGGCGGAGATTCTCTATGAGAACCCCGTCACGCAGGGGGTCGCCCAGAGCCTGGGGATCCAGCCCTTCAAGATCAACCTCAACCTCGTCGCGGCGCTGCTGACGATCATCGGCTACTCGCTCAACGACTCGATCATCATCATGGACCGCATCCGTGAGAACCGCGGCAAGCTGCCCTACGCCAGCGAGAAGGTCGTCAACCTCTCGATCAACCAGACCATCAGCCGCACCGTCATCACCTCGGGCACCACGCTGATGGCTGTGCTGATCCTCTTCCTGTACGGCGGCGAGGGCGTCCGTGCGTTCAGCTACGCCCTGCTGATCGGCGTCGTCTTCGGCACCTACTCGTCGATCGCGGTCGCGGGCCCCTTGGTCTGGTCGCGCAAGCTCGACCGCTCGTTCCAGCGTGAAGCGGCGCTTGCCCGCGGCGGGCCGCCCCCGGCTCCCCAGTCACCCCGGGAGTAGCCCGCCAGTGGCCCCGAGCGGGGCGTGAAAGAAGGGCGTGAGCGGATGAATCCCAGGCTGCGAAACCCGGGCGTCGGGCTTCTTGCCCTCGGTCTGCTCTGGGTGACGCTGTACTGGGCCGCCTCGCCCAACGCGTCGATGTCGCCGACCGACGAGTTCGACGATCCGGGGCCGGTGCTGGTGCGTCAGGCCGCTCGCGAGCCGGCCCAAGAGCAGCCTCGCGAGCGTCCCGAACGCCCACGAGAACATCGCCAAGCGGAGCGATCGCCCACGGCGCCCCCTCCCGTGGGCCACCAGCCGGGCGCTCTGGGCTCTGAAGCCGCCGCGGAGGTCACCGAGCCGGACCCGCCAGCGCCGGTCGAGCGGACCTACACGGTCCGCAGCGGCGATTCGCTGTCGGTGATCAGCCAGCGTGTGTACGGGAGCGCCCGCCACTGGCGCGTGCTCTACGAGGCCAACCGCGACCGCATCCCCGATCCCGACCGCCTCCGAGTCGGTACGGAACTGCGCGTGCCCCCGCTCCCCGACGGGCGGTAGACGCACGGCTACGCTTGCCCCGTGAAAGTCAAACGCATTCTCGTTACCGGCGGCGCGGGCTTTTTGGGCTCGCACCTGTGCGACCGGCTCGTTGAGCAGGGGCACGATGTCATCTGCCTGGACAACTTCTTTACCAGCCAGAAGTCCAATGTCACGCACCTCTTGGGCCTGCCGAACTTCGAGCTCTTGCGCCACGATGTGACGCACCCGATCTGGCTCGAGGTCGACCAGATCTACAACCTCGCCTGCCCCGCCGCGCCGGGTCACTACCAGTACAACCCGATCAAGACGATGAAGACCTCGGTGATGGGGGCGATCAATGTGCTGGGCATGGCCAAGAGGTGCCGCGCCCGCGTGCTGCAGGCCTCCACCAGCGAGATCTACGGCGACCCTGACGTGCACCCCCAGCCCGAGTCGTACCGGGGCAATGTCAACCCCATCGGCCCCCGCGCCTGCTACGACGAGGGCAAGCGTGCGGCCGAGACGCTCTTCTTCGACTACCACCGCGCCAACCGCGTCGACATCCGCGTGGTCCGCATCTTCAACACCTACGGCCCGCGCATGCACCCCTTCGACGGACGCGTCGTCTCGAACTTCATCCGACAGACGCTCGACGGTGAGCCGATCACGATGTTCGGCGACGGGTCGCAGACCCGCTCGTTCTGCTTCGTCGACGACCTCGTCGAGGGCCTGATCCGGATGATGAACCTCGAAGACGGGTTCATCGGGCCTGTGAATCTGGGCAACCCCGACGAGTTCACCATCCGGGAACTGGCCGAACTGACGAGCGAGCTCGCGGGGCGGAAGGCCGATTTCGTGTTCAAGCCGCTGCCCGAGGACGACCCCAAGCAGCGCCGGCCGGACATCACGCTGGCGGGCAAGCACCTCGGATGGAAACCCCGGATCCCGCTGCGTGAAGGTCTGCAGGCGACCATCGATTGGTTCAGGACGATCGACCAGGGCCAGTACCGGGCCCCGACGCCGAACTTCTAGATTCCTTTCAGAATCCGATCAACATGCGGCAATTGCCCGGGACAAAGATCGCTGGGCGCTGTATTCTGCCCCGATGCAGGAAGCACACCCACCAAGCCGGGTCGCATCGCGTCTGGCGCCGTTCGGGACGACCATCTTCGCCGAGATGACGCGCCTGGCCGCAGAGCACAAGGCGATCAACCTCTCCCAGGGCTTTCCGGATTTCGACGGCCCCGGCTTCATCAAAGACGCCGCGGTCAAGGCGATCCGAGAGAGGCACAACCAGTATGCAAAGCCCACGGGCGAGCCCGACCTCGTCGAGGCCCTTGCGGCCTGGTGGGGGCAGGAGACGGGGCGCGACCTCGACCCCTACGCCGAGATCACGGTTACCAGCGGGTGCACCGAGGCGCTCGCGGCGTCGTTCCTGGGCCTCATCGAGCCGGGCGACGAGGTGATCCTCTTCGAGCCGTTCTACGACTCGTACCGGGCGTGCTGCGCTCTGGCGGGGGCCAAGCCCCGGTTCGTCGCGCTGCGCCCGCCCGGGCCCGACGCGGGGCCGACCGCCCAGTTCCGCTTCGACGAGGCGGAGTTGCGGGCGGCGTTCAGCCCGCGGACGAAAGCGATTCTCATCAACACCCCGCACAATCCCACGGGCAAGGTCTTCAGCCGCAAGGAGCTGGACCTGATCGCCTCGCTCTGCGTCGAGCACGACGCGATCGCGATCACCGACGAGGTGTACGAGCACCTGGTCTTCGAGCCGGACAAGGCGCACATCCGGATCGCGACGCTGCCGGGCATGGCCGAGCGGACGGTGACGCTGTCGAGTCTTGGCAAGACCTTCAGCCTGACGGGCTGGAAGATCGGCTGGGCGATCGCGCCGCCCCACCTGACCGCTGGTGTGCGATCGGCGCACCAGTTCCTGACCTTCGCGGTGGCGACGCCGCTGCAGCACGCCGCGGCAGAGGCGATCCGCAACGGTGCCGACTCGATCGCTGACCTCGTGGCGCAGCTTGCGGGTTCGCGGGCGTTTCTGGCCGACACGCTGCGCGATGCGGGGCTGCGCGTCTACTGGCCCGCGGGCGGATACTTCATCATGGCCGACCACTCGGCGCTGGGGATCGGGGATGATGTCGAGTTCTGCCGCTACCTGACCGAGGAGGTCAAGGTCGCGGCGATCCCGCCGAGTTCCTTCTACTCGCGGGCGGAGCTGGGGCGTTCCTTGGTGCGTTTCGCCTTCTGCAAGAAGCTTTCGACGCTGGAGGAGGCGGCGCGGAGGCTGGGGGCGCTCGGGTCGGCAAGCCGGACTGGGGCCGCGGCCAGATGAACACCAACGAACGGCGCAAGCTCGCCCTTCGGCTGCACCACCATACGCTCGATGCCATGGATCCCGGGCGTGCTGCGCTTCAGTACTGGCCCGCGGAACTCGGCGACTCGGCCCACGTCTTCGTGCTCGCCGTCGGCAAGGCCTCGCCCTCGATGGCGCGTGCGGCGTGCGAGCAGCTCGGCTCGCCGGAGGGTCTGCTGATCGGGCCCGAGTCCCTGCTGGCCGCGGCGGATCTGCCACCGACGCTGCAACGCATCCCCGCCGACCACCCGACGCCCACCGAGCGCAACCTCGACGCGTCGGACGCCGCCGAGCACGCGCTGTCGCGTCTGGGCGAGGGGGACACGCTCTTGCTCCTGCTCTCGGGGGGCGGGTCGGCGTACCTTGCCTCGCCCGCCAAGGGCGTGGCGCTTGCCGACCTGGCGATCACGACCGAACGCCTGCTCCGCTGCGGGGCGTCGATCGTCGAGCTCAACACCGTCCGCAAGCATGTCGAACGCCTCAAGGGCGGACGGCTTGCCTCGATCGCCCACCCGGCCCGCGTCGTCGCGTTGGTCGTCTGCGATGTGATCGGCGACCGGCTCGACACCGTCTCGTCAGGCCCGGCGTACCCCGATCCGACGACCTTCGCCGAAGCGCTCGACATCGTTCAAACACGCCTCGGCGACGCCTGCCCGGCCACGGTGCTCAACCATCTCGAACGGGGCGCCGCCGGCGACCTGCCAGAGACGCCCAAGCCCGGCGACCCTGTCTTTGAGCGAGTCTCGCACACGATCATCGCGAGCAACCGGCGGGCGGTCGAAGCCGCGACGGAGGCCGCACGCAATGCGGGGCTCGGTGTTCACGCCATCGAAGAGGCGTTGTCCGGCGAGGCGTCGGAAGCCGCGGCGGCGTTTGTCCGCCGGGCCGTCGAGCTCGCATCGAAGAGTGCCGAGCCCGTCGCGCTCATCGCCGGCGGGGAGACAACGGTGACGGTGGGGGAGCGGGGGGGCAAAGGCGGGCGCAACCAAGAGTTCGCCCTCGCCTGTGCCGCGTCGATGCCTCGGGGCGCGCGCGTCACGATCGCCTCGCTCGGAACCGACGGGATCGACGGGCCGACCGACGCCGCGGGCGCCGTCGTCGACGAGACAACGATCGAGCGAGCCGTCAACGCCGGCTTCGATCCGGCCGCGACCCTTGAGCGTCATGACAGCTACCCCCTGCTCGACGCGGTCGGCGACCTCGTCCGTACCGGCCCCAGCGGCAACAACATCAACGACCTCGTGATCGCCATCGCCCTCCCGCCGGAGCAAACCCGATGACCGTCCCATGGTGGAAGCAGCCCGGACGGGTTGATCGTGTGCGCACGCGGGCGGTCGTGGTCGGGGCGGGCGTTGCCGGGCTCTCGGCGGCGATGCACTTGGAGCGCCGGGGGATACGCCCGATCGTGCTGGAGCGTCACCGCGTCGCATCGGGCGCCAGCGGGCGGAACGCGGGCTTCCTCATGCGGGGCGCCGCCGAGTCGTACGCGGTCGCGTGCGATGAGCTCGGGCGTGAGACGGCACGCCACGCGTGGCGTTTCACCGAAGAAAACATCCGCGCCCTGCGCGACCTCGGCGTCGCCCTCACGCCCGGCTACCGCGACCGCCCCTCGTGCCTGCTGGCCCTCAACGACGCCGAGGCGCACGACCTGGAACGCTCGGCTTCGCTCATGGCCGAAGACGGCTTCGAGGCCCCGTTCATCACCACGGGCGACGACGACGCGTGGAAGAACGCCTCGCCCCTGTGCGGGCTGGTGAACCCGCACGACGCCGTCTGCGATCCGCAGGAAGTGATGACCCTGCTCGCATCGAAGCTCGACGCCGAGATCCGCACCAACGCCGAAGTCGCCGCGATCAACACCTCGCCCGACCGTGTCGAGGTGGTCACGCACGACGCGGTCTTCGAGGCCGACATCGTCCTGCTCTGTGTCAACGCGTGGGCGAGAACGCTCTCTCCGGCGCTCGCCAAGCTCGTCGAACCGAACCGCGCCCAGATGCTCGCGCTCGACGCCCCTGGCGCGAAGCTCGACATGGCCTACTACGCCAACGAGGGCGGGGAGTACATCCGCGCCGGCGAGGGCGGCGTCGTGCTGGTGGGGGGGTGCCGCCGCTTCGACATCGAGGCGGAACGCACCCTCGCCGACGAAGCCACCGAATCGGTGCAGTCGGGCATCGAGGCGTTCGCCGAACGCGTTCTCGGACGCCGCTATCCCGTGCTCCGCAGATGGTCCGGCCCGATGGGGTTTTCGCCCGACGGCCTGCCGATTGTCGGACGCCTCAGCGAGCTTTCGCCTGGCGGAACGGCGGAAACCCGGGGCGGGCCGGTGTATTTCTGCGGCGGTTTCACAGGGCACGGCATGTCGATGGGGCACCTCACCGCACGCGACGCCGTCGAGTACGCACTGGACGACCGGCCAATGCCCTGGTCGATCTCGCGGTTTTCCGGACGAAGCCCGGGCTGAAACTCTGCGGCCTTCTGCGTTCGGGCGTCTGCACCCTCCGCGCGATTACGGTATCCTTGCATTCGACGGGCGATGGGAACCCGTTCGAAATCCGGAGCCTTGCTTCATGCGACCGATCGCCTGTCTGATCCTGCTCTTCGCCTGCGCCGACCTCGCGAGCGCCCAGCTCCGTGTGGCGACCTGGAACATCAGCTACTACAGCGGGGGCAGGATCAGCGACATCCACACCTCCGTCTACGCCGAGTTCGAGGGCCGCTCGATGCGCCCGGACATCATCGTGACGCAGGAGTTCTTCGGGACCGGCGCCTCGGTCAACGACTTCCTCTTTGCGCTCAACACCGCCCCCGGCTCGCCCGGCGACTGGGAGGCGGCGCCCTTCATGCAGAGCCGCGTGTCGAGCAACGCTGCGTTCTACCGCACGAGCAAGGTTGATCTCCTCGGCTGGCGTGTCGTCAGCGAGGGCAGCGTGCCCGGCCACCCGCGCGACATCAACCGCTTCGACTTCCGCCCCTTGGGCTACGAAGCGCCCGAAACCGTCTTCGCCCTCTATGTCTCGCACATGAAGGCCGGCAGCTCCAGCACCGACCAGCAGCGCCGCCTCGACGAGGCGATCCAGATCCGCGCCGATGTCGCGACGCTGCCCGAGAGCTGGTCGTTCATGCTCGCGGGCGACTTCAACATGCAGTCGTCCCAGCAGGCGGCGTACCAGCACCTCACCGGCGCGTCGGTCGACCCCGCCGTCCGCTTCTACGATCCAATCAAGACGCCCGGCTCGTGGAACAACAACGGCGCCTACCGCTTCATCCACACCCAGGACCCCATCGGCCCGGGCGGGATGGACGACCGCTACGACATCATTCTGGTGTCAGGTTCGCTCACCGACGCCGAGGGCCTGAGCTACATCGGCGACGCCTCGATCCCCTACAGCACCACGACCTGGGACGACCCCAACCACTCGTACCGCTCGTGGGGCAACGACGGCTCGTCGTACAACCAGAACCTCCGCGTTCAGGGCAACGCGATGGTCGGACCCGTGATCGCCCAGGCGCTGATCGACATGGCCGTGGGGGCGGGGCACCTGCCCGTCTTCCTCGACCTGCGCGTGCCGGCGAAGATCGACGCCGACGAGACGATCGACTTCGGGCGCGTCGCCCTCGGATCGCCCGCAGAAATGGAATTGACGGTCGCGCACGCGGGCGACCTGGCCCGCTGGACCGCCGCGGGCCTGGACGACCTGCGCTACGCCTTCGATGCTCCGGCGGGGGTCGTCGCCCCGGCCGACCCGTTCGTGCTCGCCCCGGGCTCTGCCGCCCAGCACACCATCGCGCTGGACACCTCCGAGCCCGGCGAGATCGACACCACGCTGCTGATCCTCTCTGGCGATCCGGACTCACCCGCCCTGCCCGTGCGCGTCCTGGCGAGCATCGGCCCGGCCTGCATCGCCGACCTCAACGGCGACGGCGTGGTCGACGCCGACGACTTCTTCCTCTTCCTGGCCCTGTTCGCCGCTGGCGACAGCAGGGCGGACTTCAACAACGACGGCGTGATCGACGCCGACGACTTCTTCGCCTTCCTCGCCGAGTTCGCCGCGGGCTGCTGAGTAAACCCCGCGACGGCGGTCCCGAACCGGTAGGGGGGTCGACGGTCCCGGGCCTAAACTCGCCCCATGACCCAGGCCACACAGCTCCCCCTTATCTCCACCGTCCGCCGCGGCGTCGTCAAGCGCTGGTCGCAGACGCTCATCCCGACCACCCGCGAGTCCCCCGCCGACGCGGAAACGCCCAGCCACATCTTCCTCGTCCGCGCCGGCTTCATCCGGCGTGTCGGGGCGGGGATCTACGACTATCTGCCCATGGCCCAGCGGTCGCTGATGAAGATCGCCGACATCGTGCGTGAGGAGATGGAGGCCGCGGGCGCCTCGGGGATGCTCATGCCCGCCCTCGAGCCGATCGAGCTCTTCGAGGGCACCAAGCGCAACATCGAGTACGGCGACCTGCTCTTCCAGCTCGAAGACCGGCACGGACGCAAGGTCGCCCTCGGCCCGACCCACGAGGAGGTCATCACCGAGCTCATGCGGCTGTCGGTGACGAGCTACAAGCAGCTCCCGCTGAACCTGTACCAGATCCAGACCAAGTTCCGCGACGAGTTCCGTCCTCGCGCCGGCCTGCTCCGCTGCCGCGAGTTCATCATGAAGGACGCCTACTCGTTCCACACCGCGCTCGACGGGGGCGGCGGGCTGGACGACGCGTACCAGGCGATGTACCGCGCGTATGTCAATGTCTTCACACGCTGCGGGCTGCGCTTCACCGTTGTCGACGCCGAGAGCGGGCCGATCGGCGGCTCGGCCAGCCACGAGTTCATGGTCGATGCGCCTACAGGCGAGGACACCATCCTCCGCTGCCCGACCAGCGGCTACGCGGCCAATGTCGAGAAGTGCGAGATCGGACCCCGCGCCTCGTCCTTCGAGGGCGAGCCCGCCGGCCATTTCGAAGAAGCGCACACGCCCAGCATGCCCGGCATCCACGGCGTCGCCGAGCACCTCGGCGTCACGCCAGCGCAGATGCTCAAGACGATCGTTTTCCAGACCATCGAAGACGACGAGCCCCGCTGGATCCTCGCCTGCGTCCGGGGCGACCACGAGGTCAACGAGGGCAAGGTCCGCGACGCCTGCGGCAAGAAGATCGTTCTCGCCGACGAGAAGCTCGCCAAGCAGGCCGGCTTCGCCATCGGCTATGTCAGCCCGAGGATCATCGACCGCGTGCAGAACACGACGCTGCTGATCGACCCCGACGCCGCGCAGGGTTCCGGCGCCTGGGCCACCGGCGCCGACAAGCCCGATTTCCATGTCAGGAACTTCAACTGGCGCAGGGACATGGGGGCCCTGCTCGAAGACGATTCGCGCGTCCGCATCGCCGACATCCGCAACGCCGAGGCCGGCGACCCTTCGCCCAAGGACGCTTCGGCGAAGCTCGAAGAGGGCCGCGGCATCGAGGTCGGCCACATCTTCAAGCTCGGCGACAAGTACTCCAAGGCCATGGGCTTCGAGGTCATGGGCGAGGACCAGAAGCGCACGCCGGTCATCATGGGCTGCTACGGCATCGGCGTCAGCCGCACGCTCGCGGCTTCGGTCGAGCAGAACC
>SLFH01000297.1 GCA_007124345.1 Phycisphaerales bacterium
TGCGGCGTGGGCGTCGCTCGGTGCGCCGAGGATGATCACGCCGTCGTCTTTGTCGAGGCGGCCGTTGCTGCCGGCGAGCTGTTCGCTCTTTCTGCCGATGATCTTGCCGTCCTCGTCGAGGATGGCGTCGGCGAGCTCTGTGCGGCGTTGGGCCTGGCGCTGCAGGGCGTCGTAGAGGGCTTGCGCGTCGGCGCCGGTGATGGCGTTGCAGGCCTTGGCGATCTCGCCGATGTAGCGCTCGAAGACATCGCGCCGCTCTCCCTCCTTGCGCATCGCCTTTCGCCGGCGGATGTAGGTGCCGAGCTTTCGCCCGCACTCCTGCAGCGCGAGCTTCATCTCCTTGCGGATCTCGTCGTAGTCGGCGATCGCCTCCTTGCTCTCGCTGGTGAAGGGGACCCAGACGCTGGCCATGTGGATCATCACCACCAGCGGGCCGACCGGGGCGCCGTTGCGGGGCTGCGCCAGCCCGTACCCGCGCCAGGCCGTCTCAACAACGCTCTTGAACGAGCAGCAGGCCGACTGCTGGTAGAGCAGCGGCACGCGGTTGGCGAAGCGGATCACCCGCGCCGACTCGTCGCCCGGCAGGTCGCCGCCGAACGCGACGGCCGCCTCGATCTGGAAGGGCATGCCGCGGTAGACGGCCGGAGAACGGGTGCTGGCGGCGTAGAACTCGGCCTTCACGCCCTTGAGCAGGCCGGCCAGCAGCGTGCGCACGCCGATGGGGCTTAGGCAGTCGGTGGGGGGCGCACGGAGCTTGGAGGCCTGGAGGTTCTTGTAGATCTTCTCCGCCGTCGCGTGGTCGATGCGGCTGACCCAGCTCTGCCCCGTCACGCCCGCGGCCTTAAAGACCTGCGAGGCGACAGCGGGGGTGATGCGGCAGAACTCCTTCTTCATGAAGCCGCCGAGCTGTGTCTCGCTCGTCTGCTTGAGCATGCGGAGGAAGGTGCCGAGCTCGACGCCGTAGGGATGGGGCTTGATCTCGACCGCTTCGTGAGGGAGCTCGTCGACACCCCGGGGGAAGATCAGGCGGTCGTCGAGCTCGATGGTGCGAAGCGGGCCGTCGGCGTCGGCCCTGGACTCGATGAGGGCCTTGGTCGCCTCCGCGTCGTCGGGCGTGGTCTCGGGCTTGAGGGCGGGGGTTTCTTCCTCGATGGCGGACTTGGCGGGGGGGAGGAAGGTGATCTGGGCGTGGGGGTTGGCGATCGCCGTCTGCTCGAGGTAGGCGTCGACGGAGGTCTTGCCCTTGATGTAGCGGGCTTCGAGTTCGAGCGAGACGCGGGTGCCCGTCCCGCTGCTGGTGGTGGGGAAGTCGTCGGTCTCGATGTCGATCGTGACTTCGGGCTTGTTCTTTGTGGTGTCCATCGCCAGCTCGATGTGGTGAGCGGGCTTGGACTTGTGGGGCTTTGTCGTGATGACCATCGGTCGGCCGGTGGTCATGAGCCCGTACATCCCCGCGGCGGAGATGCCGATCCCCTGCTGGCCCCGGCTCATCTTCAGGCGGTGGAACTTGGAGCCGTAGAGCAGCTTGCCGAAGATGTTCTCGACCTGGCGTCGGACGATGCCGGGACCGTTGTCGGTGACGGTGACCCTGAAGCGGTCGGGCCCGGCCTTGGGCAGGTGCTCGATCTGGACGGTGATGTCCGGCAGGATGCCGGCTTCTTCGCAGGCGTCCAGGGCGTTGTCGACGGCTTCCTTGACGGTCGTCAGGAGGGCCTTGCGGGGGTTGTCGAAGCCGAGCAGGTGCCGGTTCTTGGCGAAGAACTCCGAGACGGAGATCTCGCGCTGTTTGGCGGCCATGGTCTCGGCGGTGACGCGCTTGGCGCCTGTCGCGGGCGAGCCCGAGCGTTTGCTTTCCGTGCGGGGCTTGCCCGACGATTTCGCCATGATGACCCTCCGTGGTGGGCGGCCCATCGGGGGCGGCCAACATCATGTGCCGCCAGCGTAGCGGGGCGGACCGGTGTCGTCGATCGGGGCCCCTGATCTCAAGCGGCTGTCGTGTGCGCGAACGCGGACGTTATCGGACACCTTGCCGGGGCGTCCGATCGCTTTCGGTTCGGTCGAAGGCCGCGGGCGGCCCCGGTGAGCGCAATCTTCACGCAATTCGGGGGGTTGAACTGGCTTTCCCCGCTTCCGTCTTCCCGCGATCCCGCTTATGCTGTGGTCCCTGCGTGGAGATACGCAACAGCGTGTCTCGCGACGGGAGCAGCGTTCGGCCGGATCGGAGAGACGGCCGAGGCACGCAAAGGAAGCGAGAGAGACCAGCACCGTTTTCGAGAGATCAGAGAGAGCCAGGAGAGACAGCATGAACAAGACCGCAGCAATCTTCGCGGCCGTCGCCTTCGCCGGCGCGGCCAACGCCACCGTCATCACCAGTTACACGCTCTTCCAGGAGCCGGGCAACCAGGTGTCGACCCCCGCGACCACCTCGGCCGCGAATGTGTCGGGCCTGGACATGACCCGCAGCGCGAACCTGAACCCGACCTCCGCGGGCAACTCGATCAGCGCCAGCGGCTGGACGCCCGACAGCAACTCGTACTTCTCGTTCGGCTTCAGCGTTGACGCGGGCTTCGTGGTCAACCTCGACGAGCTGATCATCGCGACCCGTTCGTCGAACACCGGCCCGGGCGATCTCGGCCTGTTCTACAGCGGCGACAATTTCAGCACCAACCTCTTCACCTTCACCCAGACGGGCACCGCCTTCCTCAACAGCACGATCGACCTGAGCGCGCTGACCAACCTCGACGGCACCGTCGAGTTCCGGATCAGCCCGATCTCGAACCGCGCCGCCAACGATGGGACGCTGTCCTCCGGCGGCACCTTCCGCATCAGCGAGTTCTTCGACGGCAGCGACTTCTTCCCGGTGCAGTTCACCGGCGTGGTGATCCCCGCGCCCGCCTCGGCCGCCCTGCTCGGCCTTGCCGGCCTGGTCGCGGTCCGTCGTCGCCGCGCCTGATCGGCAGCGACGCGCACGGTTGCAAGACACAAGAAGCGGGCGGCCTCCGGGCCGCCCGTTTTCTTTGCTTCAGCAGCGGCAAGCGGGCTTCTATCCCGAGACAGGCGGGCGGATCGGCGCTATCCTCTCGACCCGAAATCGCGTTTGAACAGACAAGACAGAGAGGCGGAGCAAGCCATGGAAACCACGCTGATCATCCTCAAGCCCGACGCCGTGCAGCGAGGCCTGATGGGCCGCATCATCTCCCGTTTCGAGGACAAGGGCCTGCAGATCGTCGGGTCGAAGATGATGCAGATCTCCCAGGATCTGGCCGCGACCCATTACGAGGCCCATAAGGAGCGTCCGTTCTACAAGGGCCTGGTCTCGTTCATGACCAGCTCGCCGGTTCTGGTGCTGGCGATCCGGGGCAATGATGCGATCGCGATCAGCCGCAAGATGATGGGCGCCACCTTCGGCTCCAAGGCCGAGCCGGGGACGATCCGCGGCGACTTCGGCGTGTCGAACTCGTTCAACCTGATTCACGGGTCCGACAGCCCCGAGGCGGCCGAGCGTGAGCTCTCGCTGTTCTTCAAGCAGGGCGAGGTGCTGAGCTTCGAGCGGGCCTGCGACGCGTGGGTCTACGACATGTCGGGCGGCAAGCCCGAGTGAGCGCGCGCCCGACCGCCCGGCAGCGGCGCGGTCGGGGCCTCTCTCAAAGTGCTCGTTGCAGGAATTCGGCGGGCCGGTTCGGCCCGCTTTTTCATGCGCGGCGTCTGTGTCCGCATCGGCGATGCACCGGCGAAGGCCGGCCGAGCAAGCCCGAAGGCCGGCAAAGTCAGTTCGTCGCGGCCTCGGGCTTGATCCTTCCGACCACATCCTCGGGCGAGGCAGTAATCTGGTCGGCGACTTCTCGCCGGTGGATCTCGACATTGCGGGGGAAGTCGAACGCGACGCGTACGCGCTCCCCGCGCACCGATGCGATCCGCACAACTCCGATGGGGTTCCTCGGGTCGCCGATGACGACTTCCTCGCCCTCTCGCCTCGTGATGACCAGCATCTGATTTGCCTCCCGTCCTTGACCGGCATGAACGAAATCGGGCCCACCTGCCCGTACCACCAAACCACCGACTCGGACTATACCCGAAGCGGCGGGGTTTCGGAACCCTTTTCGCACCCTCGCCCGGGGATGATGCGACAAGCGTCCGAGATCTCTGGGGAGACCCGGTCATAATGGTAACAGGCCGGGGTGGTGTTCGTCAATCGATCGCTTCGACGCCGGTCACGCCGGGCACATGGGCCCGGAGATTCCGCTCGACGCCGGTCTGGAGCGTGATGTCACTGGACGGGCACCCCACGCAGGCCCCGTGGAGGCGGATGCGGACGACGCCGTCGGGGAGGAGGTCGACGAACTCGATGTCGCCGCCGTCGGCCTGGATGGCCGGGCGCATCAGCTCGATCACCTTCGCGGCTCTGGCTCGCGTCTCATCGTCTGGGGTGGTCGGTGGCGTGGCCATGGGCTGCTCCTGGTTCCGTCCAGTTTAGAATCCTTCTAATCCCCGGACAACACGCCGGCCGGATGTTCGCCGCCCGATCTGGCGTCAGGGGCGGCGCGGGCGTCGGGCGATTTCTAGACTCGCCAGATGCATCAGCCACCACCGATGTTCTTTGAGCGCACGACGGTTGTTCTTCTCGTCTGCCTGCTGGCGGGCGCCCTTGCGGGTTGCTCGGGCGGGGGCTCGGGGCGGGTGTCGGGCGAGCCGGCGCGGATGATCAACGACACGCTGCAGCCCCCGACGAGGCGGGCGGACGCCGTGCGCGTGTATTGGGACAGCCTGGAGCCGGAGCAGAAGCCCCGCGAGGCGGACGCGTTGCGGCAGGTGTACTGGCGGCCAACGACGCCGGCGCCCCTCCGCCTGGCGATCGCCGAGACGATCGGACGAGATCCCGATCCGGAAGTTTCCGAGCACGCCAAGGCGCTGTTTCGGCTGAGCTTGCCTCACGAGTCGGAGCGGGAGGTGATCGAGGCGGTCTCGGGCGTGATCGCCGATCGGGATTGGACAGAGCTGACGACGACGCTCGTGCGCACGATGTCCAGGTCGCGGGCGGAGGGCTCTGAGCGGGAGCGGGCCGAGGCGAAGGCGCTGCTGCGTCTGCATCCCAATCGCTCGCTGGAGCAGATCGTCTTCGTGCAGTTTCTCAGGCCGACGGTGCACCCCGACGACGAGGCGACGATGCGCGGGGTCGACCTGCGCCGGCGCTTCCGGACCGAGGCGTGGGACCTCCTGGCGAGGCTCGATCCCGGAGGGACGCAGCGGCGGACGATGCTGGCGGAGATTCCGGCCGACGTCGACCCGATGGTCGAGGCGGTCTCGGCGATGGTCGGGACCTTCGGAGTGCTGCCCGAGACGGGGATGGAGATCCGCTGGGCGGAGACGATGCGGGCCGGTGACGGCCGCCAGCGCCGGTGGTGGCAGGATGCTGAGGCGGCGCACGCGTCGCTGTCTGACGAGCAGCGTCGGGGCTTTGCGATGCGGCACATCGAGCCGGTCCGCTGGGCGAAGGAGCACAGGCCCGAGTGGCTCTCGAAGGGGCGTTCGGCGCTGTACGCCGAGCTTGAGAGCAGGCTGCACGGACGGCAGATCTATGTGCGCACCGCGACGCGCATCCACACCGACGGGCCGAACCGCGAACGCTTGAGCGATTGGCGTGACCGATTGCTCTGGGGCGATCTCCTGGCGATCCTGATCGCCGACGAGGCGCTGAAGGATCCGGGCGTCCGGCGCGAACTGTATCGCCAGGCCGAGGCCGACCGGGCGGACACCACGACCGAGTACGGCGGCACGCTCGACGCTGCGGGTGACGGGTTCCGGGCGCAGCTCTTTGTGCCCCGCCCGAGCGAGCGGCTGGGTGATCGCGCGTTTGTCGCGTCGGAAGAGATGCTCGCCAACTCCGCCCGCTCGCTGATCCACTACCACATGCATGTGCAGCAGCCCTCGCAGGCGGCGTACGCGGGGCCGGGGCGTGAGGATCTGGTGTACGCCGCACGCTCGGGGCGGACCTGTATGGTCTTCACCTCGGTGGACCGCGGTCGGCTGAACGCCGATATCTACTTCCCGCACGGGGCGGTGGTGGACCTGGGGCTGGTCGATGATTGACGCACCGCTCTGTCGCCACATCGCATGACCCACCTGCTGATCATCGCCGCGTATGTCTCCTTGCATCTCCGCGATGTGCCGTCGATGCGTCCGGTCGCGATTGAGCTGGGCTTCTGGCAGAGCGTGGGCGTCACGCTCGGGGGCTTTGCGCTGCTGGCGGTTTGGACGGATCTCTTGGTTCGTCTGCGGCTGCGCCGGATCGATCGAAGAGGGCGCGGGATCGATGTGTTTCGGGCGATGCGTTCGTCGGCCAGGTCGCGGACGCTGGCGACCGTCTGGCTTGCGGTCTCGGTTGTGGTGTTCGGCTGGCTGGAGTCGGTGCGATCGGTGGTGGGGGACCCGGTGCTGCTCGACGAGCTGCTGGCGATGCTGCCGCTGTTTGTTGTGTGGGCGTGCTCGTGGTGGTCGGTCGAGCCGGTCGAGCGGCGGCTGCGCGAGGCGACGCTGCTGCGCCGTCTTGACGAGGGGCTGCCGGTGGGTCCGGGGCCGTCGCGTTGGGTTTTCGTGCTCGACGCCATGCGCCACCAGGTGCTGCTGATCCTCGTCCCCCTGATGTTCGCGGCGTCGTGGATCGAGACGCTCGAAAAGTTCTCCAGGGGCGATGGACGGATCGCGTTGTGGCTGCAGGACGACCTCATCCGGCTCGGCGCGACGCTGGCGGGGCTCCTGGTGGTCTTCGCCTTCGCCCCGATGTTGTTGCGGCTGATCTGGGACACCAGGCCCTTGGGCGACGGCGCGATCAGGGCTCGGCTGCGCAATCTCGGCGAGCGTCACGGCGTCGGCCTCGGCAAGCTGCTGATCTGGCGGACGCACGGGACGGTGCTCAACGCCGCGGTTACGGGGCTTTTCCCGGGTGTGCGTGCGGTGCTCTTGAGCGACGCGTTGGTCGACCAGCTCGACGAGCGTCAGATCGAGGCGGTGGCGGCGCACGAGGTCGGGCACATCCGGCGGAGGCACATCCCGTGGCTCGCGGGCGCGGCGATCGTGCTGCTCACCGGTGTGTCTGTGGTTGTTTCGATGCTTGTCTTTGCGGTTTGGGGGCCGATCGCGATGGACGATTGGCGGGGCGCTGCCGCGATCGCGCTGGGCCTGCTCGCGGGGATGGCTGTGTTCGGGGTGGTCAGCCGCAGGTTCGAGTGGCAGGCCGACGCGTTCGCGGCGCAGCACATGAGCGGGTTGTCGACGGCACGCGGCGCTTCGGATCCTGAAATCCACATTCGAGAAGACGCGGCCGACGCGATGGTCGGTGCGCTCGAGCGTGTGGCTGTCGGCAACGGGATCGCGCCCGAGCGTCGTTCTTGGCGCCACGGTTCGATCCGGCGCAGGCAGCGCAATCTGGAGAAGATCGTCGGGCTTCCGGCGGTTGCGCTGCCGATCGATCGGCAGGTGCGCATTGTGAAGATCGCCATTGTTTTGTGCGGCGTGATCACGGTTCTCTTGCTCGCGGCGCACGGTTCGATGGCCTGACTATGAAGAAATCGCAAACGGGTGCAACCGCCCGACGGGGACGCCGAATCGTTCAAGACCGGAGATGAGAATCGTTTCTCATCGGTTGTTCCTGCCGCGAGTGCGGAGCGCAATTAAGGATCGAAGCGAACTGTTTCGGAGCGATCGGTGCGCTCCGGCCGAGCAGTAGGATGGTTTTCGCCCGGAAGATCGGGCGGTCGGCCGCGGAGTCGGTTCGGCAGTTGGAGAAGGAGATGCAGATGCAGAAATACATTGCGGTTGGTTGCGTGCTCGCGCTCGCGGGCGGGGCGCTTGGGAATGTCCGCGTGATCCATGGTTCGCCGGACACGCCCGCCGTCAGCGTGTTCGTCGACGGCGGCAACACCGTGGGCAGCCCGGTGACCGGCTCCCCGGTGATCCCGTCGCTCTCGTTCCGGCAGGACAGCGGGTACCTGGCGGTGCCCAGCGGCGACTACACCTTCAAGGTGACGCCGGAAGCCGATCCGTCGCTGGTCGCCATCGACGCGTTCGCCTCGATCGACGAGAACATCCCCGTCAGCGTGATCGCGATCGACTTCCTCGCCAATGTGCGCCCCGTGATCCTGGTCGACAACCGCACGACGAATCCCTCGGTTGCGCAGTTGCGGCTCGGCCACTTCGTGCCCGACGCGGGCGCTGTGAACATCCTCGTCAATGGATCGAGCTTCCTCACGGATGTCGAGTTTGAGGATGTCACCGGGTACTTCGAGCTCGCCCCCGGCTTCTACGACATCCGGGTCGTCGACGCGGTGTCGAACGCCGTGCTGCAGGACATCCCGGGCCTGGAGCTGATCGCCAACACGAACGTTTCGGCGTTCGCGCTGGGCTCGGTCGCTGCGGAGACCTTCGGCGTCTCGCTGTTTGTTGACGCGGTGCCCGCCCCGGGCACGGCCGCCCTGCTCGGCTTCGCCGGTCTGGCCGCGGTCCGCCGTCGTCGCTGATCGATCCCCAGCGATCTTCATCGTCGCTGAATTCTCCGGACAAGACCCCCGCGCCGAAGCTCGGGGGTCTTGTCTCGTCCGCGTCCTACGCTCTCGCTCTGTTGCATCGGCGAAAGGAGCGGCGATGGGCCTTGACGCGAAGGAACGTCAACTCTGCGATCTAATCGGGCGGCGCCGTGACGCCTTGCTCGCCGATCTGGCCCTGCATGTCGGCCTGCCGACCGGGCCGGGGGGCGACGCGATCGATGAGACTCGCGAGCGATTCACCGAGCGTCTGGAGAGACTGGGCGCGACGACCGAGCTTGTTCCGGGGGTTCCGAAGCCCGACTGGCTTCGGGGGACCGATCCCGACGGACCGATCCCGCCGACGGCGGTCTGTCGCAGGGACAGGGAGGGGACGCCCCGAGTGCTGATTGCCGGGCACCTCGACACGGTGCACGATGTGAGCAGCCCGTTCCGGGCGCTCACGGTCGCGCCCGACGGCAAGACCGCGACCGGGCCGGGTTGTGTGGACATGAAGGGCGGGCTCGTGATCGCGGTCGCGGCGTTGGAGGCGCTGGAAGAGGCGGGGATCGAAGCGTCGTGGTCGTTCCTGATGAACGCCGACGAGGAGACGGGGACTTATCACTCTGAGCCGGCGCTGCGGGCCGAGGCTTCGAGGCATGACTTCGGCATCGCGATCGAGCCTGCCCTGCCCGGGGGCGAGCTGGCGATCGAGCGGATGGGCAGCGGGCAGTTCATGATCGAATGCCGCGGCAGGTCGGCGCACGTGGGGCGGGCGTTTGTCGACGGGGTGTCCGCGGTCACGGCTTTGGGCCGGGCGATCGTCAGGGTGTCAGAGATCGCGGATCCGGCGGCTGGCCGGATCGTCAATGTCGGGCCTCTGGAGTGCAACACGCCCCCGAATGTCGTGCCGCCCCTGGCCAAGGCTTGGGGCAATGCCCGGTACCCGACCCCCGAGATCGGCGATGAGGTGGGGGCGTTGCTGGATGCGATCGGGACGGGCGAGGATGCGATGCCCGCGACGATCATCCGCCGGAGTTTCAACCGCCCCGCCA
>SLFH01000373.1 GCA_007124345.1 Phycisphaerales bacterium
CGACGACGCCCTTGGCCTCTTTGGGGTCCTGCACCTGGTCCGCCACGGCGACGCGGAAGCCCGCGTCGATCAGCTTTCTGATGTAAATGTCCTTCTGGTGGTGGGGCACGCCCGCCATCGGCATCCCGGCGGACCGCTGGGTCAGCGTCAGGCCGATCGCCTTGCTGACCTCGACGGCGTCAGTATCAAAGAGCTCGTAGAAATCGCCCATGCGGAAGAGCAGCACACAGCCCGGGTGCGCGCGCTTGAACGCGTAGAACTGACGCATCGCCGGGGTGTCGCGCGGATCCTTCGCCATCGGCCCTGCCTGTCGTGGATGCGCCGTGCCTCAGTCGCGCCGAACAAACGGGTTGTGCGCCGCTTCCTCGCCGATCGTGGTCGTCGGCCCGTGCCCGGGGTAGACGACCGTCTCGTTGGGCAGGGCGTAGAGCTTCCGCTTGATCGAGTCTTCCAGAGCCGCGGCGTCGGAGGTCGGGAAGTCGTACCGCCCGATCGACCCGGCAAAGAGCGTGTCGCCGACCAGCGCCTGCTTCGAACCGGCGTGGTAAAGCGTGACCCCGCCCGGCGAATGGCCCGGCGTGTGGATCACCTTCCAGGTCTCGCTGCCGAGGGTCAGCTCGTCGCCATCGTTCAGCGGCTCGTCCGGACCCGGGGCGGTGATGGGGATGCCCATGCCCTCAGAAAGATTGAGGGCTGGATCGTTGAGCCAACGATGTTCGGCGGGGTGCAGCATCACCGGGATCTTCTCCCCCAGAGCCGCAAACACATCGGCGACCCCCGCGATGTGGTCGGCGTGGGCGTGGGTCAGGATCAGGCGTGTCGGGCGGAGGCCGTGTTTTCGGATCAGCGCCAGCAGGGGGGAGGGGTCGTACCCCGCGTCGACAATCCAGCACTCGGGATGATCGCCGCCCTCTGCGGGGTTCCACACGAGGTAGCAGTTGGTCTGGAACGGGCCGAGGGGGACCCCCTCGACACGGGGGAGGGAGGCTGACGGGTTGGTTTCCGGTGGCATCGGGCGAAGGGTAGTACAATCACCAGCGAGCCAGAAGTGGAGCCGCCATGCTGATCCGCAACATCAACGAGACCCCGATGAGCCCCGTTCAGATGGAAGGGGTCAAAGGCGCGTCGATGGCGTTGATGGTCGGACGCGAGGACGGGGCGCCGAATTTCGCCCTTCGCTGCTTCAAGGTCGAGGCCGGGGGCCACACCCCCAGGCACGCCCACGACTACGAGCACGAGGTCTTTGTCGTTTCGGGCGGGGGCGAGGTCCTGCTCGGTGGGGCGTACAGAGAACTCAAGGCCGGGGATGTCGTGTTCATCCCCGCCGACCACGAGCACCAGTTCCGGGCCAAAGACCAGGGGCTGCAATTCCTCTGCCTCGTTCCCGTTGAACGACAGTGCGGGGACCCGACCCCGGGCAGTTGAACGTTCCGGGCCGGTCCCGAGCCGACGGGGCGGTCGTGCGCCCCCAGACCAACACGGAGACAACACGATGGCCAGCACCGGCAACGGCGGGGGTTCGGAACTGATCAGCCCGAAGGCTGCGGTGTGGATGTTCGCCACCGCGGCGGTCGTCGCCGTCGCGGTCCTCAGCTACGGGGCGCTCGAACGCGACCTGACGATCTTCGCGATCGGCCTGCTCGCCCTGGCGATCGTCGGGGCGTGCGCCCCGGTCCTGCTCCTGACCCTGTCGGGGGGCGGGGGCTCGCGCGACCTCGATAAACTCACCGAGGCGATGGACTCGCTCGTGCGCCAGCAGGCCCTCAGCGAGGACGCCCGCAGGGTGCTTAACAGGCGCAACGAGCGCGAGCTGCTCCGCAAGGCGATCCAGGAGGACATCCTGGCCGAGGACTACGACGCCGCGATGGTGCTCATCAAGGAGCTCGCCGAACGCTTCGGCTACCGCTCCGACGCCGAGGCGTTCAGGGAGAAGATCGAGGCGGCCCGGTTCGAGTCGATGAACCGGCGGATCCCGATGGCGATCGAGGGCGTCGAGAAGCTCATCCAGGCCCGCCGGTGGGACGCGGCGGAGGTCGAGGCGGCACGCATCATCCGCCTCTACCCCGACTCGCCCAAGGTCGACGGGCTCCGCCACCGCGTGCACCGCGCCCGCCACGAGTACAAGTCCGAGCTGGAGCGTCGATTCCTGATGGCCGCGAAGGAAGAACGCGTCGACGACGCGATGAACCTGCTCAAGGAGCTCGACGCCTACCTCACCGAGGCGGAGGGCAAGAGGTACGAGGAGGTCGCCCGCGGCGTGATCGGCAAGGCCCGCGACAACCTCGGGGCCCAGTTCAAGCTGGCGGTGCACGATCGTCGCTGGCGCCACGCGGCCGAACTCGGCGAGCGGATCATCGAGTCGTTCCCCAACTCCCGGATGGCCGAGGAAGTGCGGGGCGTGATCGACGAGATCCGGGCCAAGGCGACGAGCTACGCCTGATCGTTTTCGGCGACTTTGTCGTCCCGCCGTTCGTCTTCGTTGGGGGCGTCCGTGCTCGGGGCGTCGCCGCTGAAGTTCACGCGTTCGCGGGCGGGCTGTGGGCCGCCGAACCAGGCAAAGAGCACCAGCCCGAAGATGCCGACAATCAGCAATGCGTCGGCGACATTGGAGACATAGGGCCAGAGGGGGCGTCCGCCCGTGCCCGGGATGGTCGCGGTGGGCAGGGGATGGAGGAAGTCGCGGACGCAGGCGAAGACGAGGCGGTCGTAGAGGTTGCCCAGCCCGCCCCCGACCAGCAGTCCGGCGCAGGCGTGGGCGGGCCACTGCTTCGCGTGCGTCCAGGTGCCGAAGGCCCAGGTCACAAAGCCCATCGCGATCAGCGTGAAGAAGACGAAGATCCATCGCTGCCCGGCGCCGATGCCGAAGACCGCGCCGGGGTTGAGCACCAGCGTCAGTTCGAGGATGTGGGGGACGATGACGACCGGCTCGCGATACCCGGTCTGGGCGTCGATGATCTCGTTGAGTCGGCGCGGCCCGAGCTCGAGCACGGCCTCACGCTCGACGACGACCGGGCGATCGTGGACGAACCGGAAGGCGAGGTCCTTGCTCCAGAGATCGGCGATCAGGGCGAGGACGGCGATGCTCAGGAAGACGGCCCAGGCCCGTTTGCTGCGCAGGGCGGGCGTCTCGGCCGTGGGTGCGGGCGGCCGACCGGACGGCCCGGGCTTTGGATTCCGGTCCGGTGTCACCGGGGCATCGACCTGCGCTCAAGCTCTCGAGCGGCGTCGATCGAGTAGCGGGTCCAGGGGAGCTCTTCCAGGCGCTCTGGGCGGATGGGCCGGCCCGTCAGCTCGCAGACGCCGAAGGTCTTGTTCTCGATCCGCTGCAGCGCCTCGTCGATCTCCTTGATGAGGGATCGCTCTGTGGCGGCGAGGTTGAGCGAGAGGGACTGGTCGGCCATCTCCGAGCCCTGCTCGGCCATGTGCTGGGGCAGATGGCTGAGCGAGCCGGACGAGCCCCGCAGGGCGCCCTCTTCGAGATCGTTGAGTTCGCCGACGAGGATCGCGCGCTTTTCGAGGAGGACCTTGCGGTACTTGGCGAGCTGTCGTTTGTTGAACGGGCTCTTGCGTGGGCCGGTGTCGGTCTCGCTGGCGCCCTTTTTGGCCTGGGCCGGGGCGTCGGGGCCCGAGGGGATCATCGGCTTGCGGGGGAGGCCGCTGAGCCGCCCGGCGGAGGCGGCGCCGTAGTTGGTCGTCTGCTTGGGCCGGGAGGGGCGCGACCGCTTCTGCTGGACGACCGTGATGCCTTTGCGGTTTTTAGGGTCATCCTTCTGGGCGGCCTGCTCCTGCTTCGCGGGCGCGGGGGGGGCCGCCTTGGTCTCGACCTTCTTCGATGTCTTCTTGGTGGCGGCCTTGGCGACCTTCTTCGTGGCCGGCTTCTTGGCCGAGGACTTCTTGGCCGAAGTTTCTTTGGAGGCGGCCTTCTTCGAAGCGGCTTTCTTGGCGGTCGACTTCTTGGCGAAGGTCTTCGTGCCGGCCTTTTTCTTGGCCGGGCCCGCGTCCTTGACGGCCGTTTTCTTGCCCGCCGAAGGCTTCTTGGAAGCGGACTTTTTCTTTGACGCGGCCTTGGAGGTCGAGCCTGTCGGTTTCTTTGTCACGGGCTTTGCTGACGCAGCAGGAGCGCCCTTTTTCTGGGGAGGCTTCTTGCGAGTAGGGGGCTTCTTTTTGGACACGGTGCGGACTCACCTATGGCGGGTCGGCCGGGAGAGTCCAAACACAACCCTTCACCCCGCCCGAGATTCGGCGGGAGCGTACAGATACGGGGACGCATTGTCAAGATGCATACCGTCTACCCGGTTCTTACCGGAGGGATTTCCGCGTATCCGGCCTCGGCATCAGACGCCTTCAGCATCCTGAAAAGCGCCGATCTTGCGGAAGCGGTCGTACCGCTTGCGGACGATCGTGTCCGCATCCATCGTCTTGAGGTCCTGGAGCTGGTCGACGATCCACCGCTCGACGCGCTGGGCGGCACCGATCTTGTCGCGGTGGGCGCCGCCCAGCGGCTCGTCGATGATGTCGTCGATGATCCCCAGGCGGAGGTTGTCGGCGGCGGTAAGGCGGAGGGCCTCGGCCGCGGACCGGTTGGTCGACTCGTTGGCCTGCTTCCAGAGGATCGCGGCGCAGCCCTCGGGGCTGATGACCGAGTACCAGGCGTGCTGGAGCATCGCGACACGGTCTGCGACAGCGATGCCCAGCGCCCCGCCCGAGCCCCCCTCGCCGATGATGATGCTCACCACCGGAACGCGGAGGCGGGACATCTCGCGGAGGTTGACGGCGATCGCCTCGGCTTGGCCCCGCTCTTCAGCGCCGAGGCCCGGGTAAGCGCCCGGGGTGTCGACGAGGGTGACCACGGGCACGCCGTACTTCTCGGCGAGCTTCATCTTGGCCAACGCCTTGCGGTAGCCCTCGGGGTGTGCACAGCCGAAGTGGCAGGCGAGTTTTTCCTGGGTGTTGCGCCCCTTCTGGTGGCCGACGATGAGGCACTTGTGGGGGCCGATGCGTCCGAAGCCGGTGATGATGGCCGGGTCGTCGCCGAAGCGTCGGTCGCCGTGGAGCTCGCAAAAGTCGCGGCAGAACGCGTCGATGTACTCGCGGGAGTGGGGGCGTTCGGGGTGGCGGGCGACGCGGACGGTGTTCCAGGGGCTGAGGTTGGTGTAGGCGACCTCGAGGAGTCGTCTGCGTTCTGCGGCGAGTTCGTCGATCTCGGCCCGGATGAGGCCCGGGTCTGCGGTGTCGACGGGGGCCTCGGCCTCATCGAGCGCCGGGAAGGGGCTCGGGGCTGAGGGCGGCGGGCGGAGGCGGTTCGCCTCGGCGTCGGCGAGCCTTCGGCGCGCGTCGGCGAGGCGGCGTTCGACTTCGGTGGCGGGCTTCTCGAAATCCAGCGTGTAAAACGAGGCCATGGGTGATTGTTGGCGCTGGCAGGGGTGTAGATCGACTCAGGCCGCTCCGACGGGGGGTATCGTCGCCCCATGAGCGAGAAGCGCGGATCAAAGGGCGTCGAACGAGGATCGACGCCGGCGTTGGCGATGATCGGCGGGGGCAACATGGCCCGGGCGATCTACGCCGGGGGCTTTGAGAGCGGGGCGCTCGATGCCGATCGCGTCGTTGTCGCCGACCCGGATCCGGCCAAGCGGGAGCGGTTTGCGCACGCCGTGCCGACCGCGATGGAAGCGATCGAGCGGCTGGAGGAGATCGAGGGGGCTTCGGGGCGTGGCGTGGTGCTGCTGGCGATCAAGCCTCAGGCGCTCGCGGGGCTCGGCGAGGAGCTTGGCGGGCGTCTGTCGGACTCTGGGCGTGCTGTGCTCACGATCCTGGCGGGGACGCCGTCGGGGAAGGTGCAGCGGACGCTCGGTCCTGGGCTTCGTGTGGTGCGGGTGATGCCCAACACGCCGGTGTCGATCGGGCTGGGGATGAGCGCAGTGGCGGCGGGCGACGGGGCGGGCGAGGAAGACGCCGCCTTCGCCGAGCGGCTGTTTGCGGCCATCGGCGATGTGGTGCGGATCGGCGAGCCCCAGATGGACGCATTTACGGCTGTGGCGGGGTCTGGGCCGGCGTATGTGTTCTATCTGGCCGAGGCGATGGCAGCGGCTGCGGCGAGGATGGGCTTTGAGCAGCAGACCGCAGAGCGGATCGTTCGTCAGACGATCGCGGGGGCCGTTGGGCTGATGGAGCGGTCGGGCGAGGAGCCGGGCGCTTTGCGCCGCGCGGTGACGAGCCCGGGGGGGACGACGGCCGCGGCGATCGAAGTGATGGAGTCTTCGGGGATGCTCGAGACAGTCGTCGAGGCGTTGCGTGCGGCGAAGGCGCGGGGGGCGGAGTTGGCGCGCGGGGGGTGATGGGGCGCGGGCCTTCGGCCCGCGGGAGCGGCGAGCGGTTGAGCAGGCGATCAGGCGAGAATCAGGGGAAATGAGGGCGACCCGACTCTTCGCTGCGCTCAGAGGCGGCGTCAAGGTGGCGGGTGACCGTGTCAGCGCTTGCGTGCGACGATGTGGAAGACATGCCAGTGCTTTGGCGTGCCCGAGGCGTCTTCGCCGTCGCGTTCTTCTTCGTTGAAGGTGTCGATCTCGAAGGCGCTCAGGAGTTCGAGGGCTGCTTCGCGCGTGTGGTGGGCGCGGTCGGGGAGGGTCGCCCACTCGTCGCGGTCGCCGAAGAGCTGGCCGGCGAAGATCGCGCCTGGCTTCAGGGCGGCCTGCAGCTCCGACCAGAGGCGGGCGAAGTGCTCGGGCGGGCAGAAGGGGAGTGAGAAGCTGGCGGCCAGCAGGTCGCAGGCGGGGAGCTGCTCGACGGACTCGAAGGGGAGTTCGAGGAGGGTGAGGCGCGGGTGCTCGGCGAGGCGCCGGACCTCGCGGATGCGCCGGATGGCGTCGGCGTGGCCGTCGATGGCGAGGACGCGCCAGCCGAGGTCGATGAGGTGCTGTGTGTCGCGGCCCTCGCCGCAGCCGAGGTCGATGGCCAGGGGCGGGGCATCCGGATCGATGGGTTGATCGAAGAGTTCGAGCGCTCGCAGGAGCGTGTCGCGCGGGCCGGATCCCGCGACGGCGTCGAAGTAGCCGGGCCAGTCGCGTGTTGCGGCGAATTCGTGCGGCTTTCTGGCGGGCCCGCTGGTCGGTCTGTCGGCCGGGGTCGGCTCGGTCATACGCTCAGTCCTCATGCACAAGTCACTCGGCGCATTCATCGAGGCCCTCGAAAGAGAGGGCGAGCTCAAGCGTATCCCCGGGCCGGTTTCGCCCGTGCTGGAGGTCGGGGCGATCGGTGATCTGGCGTCCAAGTCCGAGGCGCCGCGGCAGCCGAGCGAATCGGCGAAACGGTCGGACCCGAGGTTCTGGTCGCTGGGCGGGCCGGCGGTGCTGATCGAGCGGGTCGAGGGGAGCGACTTTCCGCTGCTGATCAACGGGTGGGGCTCGTACCGGCGGATGGAGATGGCGCTGGGGTGCGAAGGGGGCGGGTTTGCGGAAATCGGCGAGCGGATCGGTGAATTGGTCAAACCCGAGCCGCCGCGGTCGCTGAGAGACGCGATCGCCAAGGCGAAGATGTTTGCGCCCTTGCTGAAGGTCGGGCCCAAACGGCGCAAGAAGGACGGGGCGTGCCAGGAGGTCGTCAGGACGGGCGACGAGATCGACCTGACGCGGCTGCCGATCATCCGGTGCTGGCCGCTCGATGGTGATTTCGAGGCGGTGGGGTACCCGGGCGGCGTGAACGACGGGATCGAGGGATTGGGGCACCCGGAGATCGATGACGAGGAGTGGGAGCGGTCGTACCGGGGTCGGTACATCACGCTGGCGGGGATCCACACGATCCACGCCGACGACGCCGGCGAGGCGAGGCCTTCGAGCCACAACATCGGGATGTACCGGGTGCAGCTTCTCGGCAGGGACCGGGTCGCGATGCACTGGCACATGCACCACGACGGCGCGGCGCACTGGCGGAGCTGGGTGAAGCGGGGCGAGCCGATGCCGGTGGCGATCGTGCTTGGGGGCGAGAGCGTGCTGCCGTACGCGGCGACGGCGCCCTTGCCCCCGGGGATCAGCGAGCTGCTGATGGCGGGGTTCTTGAACGGCGGCGGGATCGAGATGGTGCGGGCCAAGACGGTGCCGCTGTGGGTGCCGGCGAACGCGGAGATCGTGATCGAGGGGTTTGTCTCGCACGAGGCGGGGCCGATCGGGTACGACCCACGGACCGGCGAGGAGCTGGGGCCCGAAGCGGTGTTCGAGGGGCCGTTCGGCGACCACACCGGCTTCTACTCGATGCCGGATCGCTACCCGATCGTGAAGGTGACGGCGGTGACGCACCGGAAAGACGCGGTCTACCCGACGACGGTGGTGGGGCTGCCCTTGCAGGAGGATTACTTCCTGGGCAAGGCGACCGAGCGGATCTTCCTGCCGCTCCTCAAGACGCTGATCCACGACATCGAGGACTACGACCTGCCGGTGTTCGGGGCGTTTCACAACTGCGCGGCGGTGAAGATCGGCAAGCAGTATCCGATGCAGGCGAGGCGGGTGATGCACGCGGTCTGGGGCGCCGGGCAGATGGCGTGGACCAAGACGGTGTTTGTGGTCGACAGCGGGGTCGATGTGCACGACGCGAGGGCGGTGCTGCGGGCCGCGGCGGAGCACTGCGACCCGGCGCACGACTGCGAGCTGGTGCGCGGGCCCCTGGACATCCTCGATCACGCGGCGCCGTGGCTGGGCTCTGGCGGCAAGATGGGCTTCGACTGCACGCCCAAGTGGCCGGGTGAGGAGGCGATCGGGGGGCGCAAGCCCTCGGCGCCGAGGCCGATCCCTGGGAAGGACGCGACCGAGCGGGCGCTCGCGGAGATCATGGAAATCGAGGGCGTGACGGGCGCAGCCCACCCTGAATCCCCGGGGGGCTGGCTGTTCGTGGCGACCGAGCGCCGGGGGGGCGAGGCGTTCGCGGAACTGGTTGAGGCGCTCGAGGGAATCGGCTGGGGCGGGCCGGCGCCGGCGTTCACGGCGGTGGTCGGAGAGGGCGTCCGGGTCGATGATCCAGATGAGGCGCTCTTCCACTGGCTCGCCAACGCGGACATGGCCCGCGACCTGCTCATCCGCGAAAGGGAGGGACGGGGCGCGGCCTACTTCGACAGCACGCCAAAGAGCGAGACCGAGGGCGGGCGGTCGATGCCGGTGCGGGCGTGGCCGCCCCTGATCGAGATGGACGCGGAGGGCCGGCGTCGCGTGCTGGAGCGGTACGCGTCGATCGGGATTCGCCCGAAGATGGGGCGTGACGCGGCCGAGTGAGCGGCGGTTCGAGCGACGGCGGGTTCAGCCCCCGATGGACTCGGGGCGTTCGACCTCTGCGACGCGGCGCTGGGTAAGCCAGCGGTCGGCCTCGGCGACGATCTGCTCGTGCAGGCGGAGGGCGTTGAGGCCCATGCCGGCGCGGTTGGGCAGCTCGTTGACCAGGACGCTGAAGGCGAGGGTGCGACCGGTCTGCGGGTCGATGATGTAGCCCGAGAGGCAGCGGACGCCGCTGATGGTGCCGGACTTGGCGCGGACCTCGTTTCGGACGCGGACTTCCTGGAAGCGTCTGCGGA
>SLFH01000045.1 GCA_007124345.1 Phycisphaerales bacterium
CACCCTCCATCGCGTTCAGCTCGTCGAGCGAGGGTTTGTCGACGGTCTGGGCGTTGACCTCGTAACCGGCCTCGCGCAGCGCGTCGGCGACGCCCGCCGCGGATCGCAGCGAAACGGGCCGCTCCCTGTCGGGGCCGCCACCAAGCACAAGGACGGAAAACATGGGTTCAAAGCTCCTGGCAAAGACCGGGCGGCTCAGGCCCGGCGCGACCAGACCACAACCTCTCGCTCAAGCTCGACGCCGAAGCGTTCACGCACGGCTTCGGCGACCCGGTCCATCAGCGCGATCACATCGCCCGCGGTCGCGCCGGGCGAGGTCACGATGAAGTTCGCGTGCCGGTCGCTGACCGTCGCACCGCCGACCGCCACGCCCTTGCACCCGGCGCGGTCGATCAGCAGCCCGGCGGGCACGGTCTCGCCCGCCCGCCCGATGTCGTAGACATCCGAGGCCAGCGTCGGGTTTTTGAAGCAACACCCCGCCGAGTCGGCCCCCATCGGCTGGCTCTGCGACTTGTACCGCATCACTTCCTTCAGACGATCGCGGGCCCGTGCGGGTTCGCAGGGCGTCAGCCCGAACTCCGCCGAAATGATGACGAACTCTTCCAGGCCGGATTTGCGGTAGCTGAAGGGGATCTCCGCCCGCTCGAAGACGACGCGGTCTCCGTCGCGGTCCATCGCGTTGACACGCACCACGGCGTCGGCGATCGAGCCGAACTTCCCGCCCGCGTTCATCCGCACGAGCCCCCCCACCGTGCCCGGGATCCCCCCGAGGCCTTCGAGCCCGCTCAGCCCGGCGCGGACGCTCTCGATCAGCAGGCGCGGAAAGTCGCAGCCGGCCCCGGCGACGACACGCCCTGAAGCCTCGTCGATCTCCTTCTCGACGAACACGCCCGAATCCAGCACGACGACGAGGCGGTCGGTGCCGTCGTCGTCGACGAGCAGGTTCGCCCCGCCCCCGAGCACGACGAGCTCCGGATCCACGCTCAGGCAGACGCGCAGCTCCTGCTCGGTGCGCGGGCGGGCGGTGCGATCGGCCCCTCCCCCGATGTTGAACCAGGTCGGGATCGGCGCCCGCTCGCGCAGCCCGGGGATGGCGATGTCCTGCTCGATGCTCACGCCTTGCTCTCCGACGCGTGGACCGGCGCCGGACCTGTCGCCAGGTAGTCGCGTGCGACCTGCCACACCGGGCCCGCGCCCATGACAACCAGCAGATCGTTCTCGCGGCAGAGATTCTCCAACTGCTCGACGATCGCGCCGAACGGGTAGAGGTGCATCGCGCGCACGCCCCGGTCGCGCAGGCGGTCGACCAAGTCCCCCGCCGTCACGAGGTGCTTCTCCGCCTCGGAGTCACGCACGAAGTAGATGTGCGGCACGATCACGATGTCCGCCTGCGAGAACGCGCTGGCGAACTCCTCAAGCAGGAACCGCGTCCGAGAGTGCTGGTGGGGCTGGAAGACGCAGATCAAGCGCCCGCCGCGTTCCTGCGGCTTCTCGCTGCCGCGCAGCGCCCGCAGCGTCGCGTCGATCTCCGTCGGGTGGTGGCCGTAGTCGTCGTACACGCGGACGGCGCCGCCACCGGAGACCCGCCGGTCGCCGAGCCACTGGCAGCGCCGGTCGATCCCGCGGAACTGCGCCAGCGATCGCGCGCCCGCCTGGGCGTCGCCCCCGAGGTGGATCGCCAGAGCCAGCGCAGTCGCGGCGTTCATCGCGTTGTGATCGCCCGGCATCCGCGACTTCCAGCGGGCGAGCAGCTCGCCCTTGCGCGAGAGCGAGACCATCTGCTCGGACGCATCGAAATCGACCGCCCAGTCGGCGCCCGGGGCAAAGCCGATCGTCTCAACCTTGGCCTTGACGCCTGCGGTCACCTTCTCACGATGGGCGCCCTGGTGGGCGATCAGCAGGTAGCCACCCTCGTCGGCGGAGGGGAGCAGGCGGGCGAAGCCGTTGAACGCGACGATGATCTCGTCGATCGAGCCGTAGATATCAAGGTGGTCTTCCTCGACCGAGGCGATCGAGGCGATGGTTGGCGCGAGGTTGTGGAACGAGCGGTTGAACTCGCACGCCTCAGCGAGCAGCAGGCCCGGCCTGCCCGAGTAGGACCCCGCGGGGACGAGTTCGGCCCCGACGCGGTGCCCGCTGGGCGAGGCGAAGACCGGCGAGCCGATCGAGCCCCCGGCCAACTGCGAGCAGCTCGCCCCCACGATCACCGAGGGGTCCAGCCCCAGGTCGACCAGCGTCGCGCCGAGCATCGCGGTCGTGGTGCTCTTGCCGTGGGTGCCGGCGATCGCGACGCCCGTCGAGCGGCGCATGAGCTCGCCCAACGCCTCGGCGTAACGCAGCACCGGGATGTCGCGGGCCTTGGCCTCGATCGCGAGGGGGTGGGTCTCGCGGACCGCGGCCGAGGCGATCACCAGATCGCACGCCTCGGGCAGCGAGCGCGTGTCGGCCTCGGGCGCGACCGAAATGCCGTTGCGCCCCAGGGCCTCGGTCGCAGGCGAGGCCTGGGCGTCGCACCCGCAGACCCTCGCGCCGAGGCGCGAGGCGAGTCGGGCGAGCCCGGACATGCCGCACCCCCCGATCCCGATCATGAACACATCGCGACCGATCAGACGGACGCCCGTGTTTTCGGCGGGCTCTCCGGAGCGGTCGAGACTCGGCGGGGCGACCCTGACGGGGCGCGACTTGAGCGGCAAAGGGGCATCCATTCCCATAGTCCAGACTGTATCGGACGCCCGGCCCTCAAGCGGTCAACAGACACGCGCATGAGCCTCCGGAGGCGGGCGAACACCCCCCGCCCGGGTCCCTGAGGCGCTACGCTGGTTTCGTGGACCCCACGCTCCCTTACAAGCTGGCCTGCCTCTGCGACCTCCGCGACGAAAAAGGGCGGGTGCTCCTGCTGAGGCGGAAGAGATCCCCGAATCTCGGCCTCTGCTCGCCCATCGGGGGCAAGCTGGACATGCACACCGGCGAGTCGCCGGCCCAGTGCGCCCGGCGCGAGATCATGGAGGAGGCGGGGATCGACATCCCGCTGGACCGCCTGCACCTGGGCGGGCTGATCTCCGAGACCGCCTTCGAGGGCAAGGGCCACTGGCTCCTCTTCTACTACCGTGTGCTCGGGACGGTGAAGGTCGAGGCCAAAGAGATCCCCGAGGGGACCCTCGAATGGCACGAGCCAGACGCAATCGACGGGCTGGAACTCCCAGATACCGACAGGGAGGTCATCTGGCCCATGATCCGGCGTCACGAGCCGCCGAGGCCCGGGGCGAGGCCCGGGTTCTTCGTGATCCACATCGATTGCTCTGAGGGGGGTGTCCGATGGACCGTGCACCAGGAACTGCCTCCGACACCGTCGGTCGCCCGAACACCTCTATAGTGGAATCGATGCAACGGCGGAAAGTCCCGTCCCCGGCTGCCGCACGTCGGCGTACCACCCTCTCCAAGGGTGTCGTCGCGTCGACACGTCGTGTTCTGACGGCCGTGTGCGCCCTGTTGCTCGTTTTCACAACCATCCCTGAGACCAACCGGGCGTTCGCCCAGGGCTCTGAACAGGGCTCCGGCCACCCCTTGGGGCAGGAGTCCGGCCCGGGTCCGGTGCAGCCGCAGAGTTCGGGCGCCAGACAGGCGTCGGGCCAACCAGCGGCGGTCCCGCTCTTCCGCCAGGCCCGCAATGTCGCGGTGATCACGCTGCGGACGGGCGATCGGCCGATCGATTCGGTCACCGCCAAGAGCTTCATCCGGCGTTTGCGTATGGCGGAGAACCAGGGCGCCGACGCGTTCGTGGTCGAGCTTGACACGCCCGGCGGGGAGATCGGCGCCGTGCTGGACATCAGCGCCGCGATCAAGGCCTCGACGATCCCCAACAGCGTCGCGTGGATCAACACCAAGGCGTTCAGCGGGGGCGCGGTGATCGCGCTGGCCTGCCGCGAGATCGTGGTGCACCCCCAGGCGACCTGGGGCGACGCCCTCCCGATCATGGCCAGCCCGCTGGGGCTGATGAACCTGCCCGAGCAGGAGCGTGCGAAGTTTCTCGTGGGGCTGCTGGTCGAGGTCGTGGACTCTGCGCGACGCAAGAACCGCGAGCGGTACATCTACGACGAGTACATCGTCCAGGCGATGCTCACCACCGGCGCCCCGCTCTGGTGGATCCGCAACAAGGAAACCGGCGTCGAGATGGCGGTGAACCGGGAGGAGTTTGTCGCCCTGTTCGGCACCGAACCTCCCCGGACCAACCCGGTGGTGACGCTCCGACCGGGCGACGAGGGGCCGCCGACACTGCAGCCCTACCCCTCCCCCGACACGACGACGGGCGCCCGCCAGAGACTAGACCCCGACCGTGCCTTCCAGCCCGCCTCGCCGGTGCTCGAGAACCTGCGGGCGGATGTCGACGACAGCCTCGCGAGCATGAGCGTGGGCGCCAGCCGTCGCCCGAGGCTCGACCCCGGGGACGCGGACAAGTGGGAACTCGTCGGCTTCGTGACCGACGGGAGCGTCCCGCTGACGCTCGCGGGCGACGACATGTACTTTTTCAACCTCGCGGCCAATAACCCGGCCAACCGGCCGATCCGGACCGACGAGGAGCTCAAGGACTGGTTCGGGGCTGAGAACCTCAGCCGCCTGGACCCGCTCTGGTCGGAGGGGCTGGTGCAGTTCATGACCAGCATGCCGGTGCGGGGGCTGCTGCTGGTTGTCTTCCTGCTGGCGCTCTTCATCGAGATGGTGACGCCGGGGGGCGGCCTGGCCGGGGTGGTCGCGGCGGTGGCGCTCGGTCTGCTGCTGATCCCCCCGATGCTCATGGGCATGGCGACCTGGTGGGAGATCGTCGCGATCCTGGGCGGGATCGTGCTGATCCTGCTGGAGATCTTCGTCTTCCCCGGGGTGGGGGTCGCCGGGATCACCGGCGTCATCCTCCTCTTCTTCGGCCTCCTGTTCACCTTCGTTCCCGACAGCGGCCTCTTCCCCGACACCGAGCAGCAGCAGCAGGACATGCTCTACGGCTTCATGACGATGGTGCTCGCGATCGTGACGGCGGGTGTTGGGATGTGGATGATCTCTCGCCACTTCAAGACGCTGCCTCTCTTGCGTGGTCTGGTGCTGGCCGACGGCCTGGGCGATCAGGGCGATGGCATGCTCGAGGCGATGGCGCCGGACCGGCCGGCCTCGCCCGCACCGGGTTCGATCGGCGTGGCGTCCAGCACGCTCCGGCCTGTTGGCGTGGTCGACATCGGGGGCCGGGCGATCGACGCGACGGCCGAGACCGGGTACATTCCCGCGGGCGCCCGGGTCAGGGTGGTGGAGAAGCGCGAGTTCGATGTCGTGGTCGCGCTGGTGGAAGATGGTGACGAGCCCGGCGCCGAAGGGCGCGAGCAGGACCTACCCGAGCAACGAACGGACGACGCCTGATGGAAGAGACGATGCTGATCTGGGGGCTGGCGCTGCTGGCCGCCTCCGTCCTGCTGGTGGTCCTGGAGATCTTCGTCCCCACCGGCGGCATTCTGGCGGTGACGGCGATCCTGACGGCCGCCGCCGCGGTCATCTGCCTGTTCGTCCACGACACGACCTGGGGTCTGATGGGGCTGCTGTTCGTGATCATTGTCGGGCCGATGGTCGGATTTTTCGGAATCCAACTCTGGACCCAAACCAAGATCGGCCGGGCGGTGATCGGCGGGCTCAGCCCCGAAGAGGAAGAGGCCCGGCGTCGTCAGGAAGAGGAGCGCCGACGCGAACGGGACAACCTCGTCGGCAAGACCGGCGAGGCGATGACCGACCTCCGCCCGATGGGCGTGGTCAAGGTCAACGGCAAGCGGTACGACGCCTTCGCTGAGATCCGGGTCATCAGCGCGGGCACGAAGATCCGCGTCACCAGCACCCAGGGCATGGACATCCGCGTCCGCCCTGCCGATGACGCGACGGCCTGAGGCGGGGGGCCGCGAGGGGGGGCATCATGGACAATCCAACCCTCATCGTCGCGGTGGCCATCTTCGGCGTGGCGTTCGCGGTCCTCTGGATCAGGGCCGGATCGACCCTTCTGGTCTGGACGCGGGCGAGACGCAACGACGCCCCCATCAAGATGAGCGAGCTGATCGGGATGCGCCTCCGGAAGGTCGACATCCGCGCCGTGGCGGAGAGCTACGCGCAGGCGAGGGCGGCGGGGCTGGATGTGACCACGCCGCAGCTCGAAACCATCGAGCTCACGGGATGCCGCTCGGGCCTTGTCGTCTCGGCGATGGACGAAGCGAAGCGTGCCGGGCGGCCGCTTTCGTTCGATGACGCCGCGAGCAACGCCCTCATCGTGCACAGCCGGAAACTCGCTGCGCCGCCCGCCGGAAACTCGGCCGACAGACGGAGGTCGCAGATCCCCGGGGAGTCGTTGAATCTGTGGCTCCAGGCGCGTCTGTCGGGGGTCCGCATCAGCCCCCCGGCGTTCGTTCGGATGGGCCGAAACCGCGTGAACACCCGGACGGTCGTGCTGAGCGCGGTACGGGCGCACGAGGCCGGGCTCGGCCTCCCGTTAGAGACGCTGGAGGAGCACGACCGAGCCGGGGGAGATGTGGCGAATCTGGTGTCGGCGTTGATCACCGCCAAGCGGGCGGGGATCGATCTGGATTGGCGCCGGGCCGCGGCGTACGACCTTTCTGGAAGGGACATTCTCGAGGCCGTCCTCGTACGCGTGAACCGGATGGAGGAATCCGAACCGGGTTTTCGCCCGGCCGAGGAGACGACGGCCTGACATTTCCCCGCGCGGGGCCCCCCTCGACCCCGGCAGAACGCCGGCGCGTATACTCGGACCACGATGGCTCGGCTGAGCCACGGGAGAATCGCTGATATGAATGGTGCATTGATTGTCGCGATCATCATCGTCCTGCTGGTGCTGGTCGTTCTGTTTGTGGTCGTTGGCCAATTTGTGAACCTCTGGATCCAGGCGCTCCTGTCCAACGCGAGGGTGAGCCTCGCGTCGATGATCGGGATGCGCCTGAGGAAGGTCGACCTCCGCACGATCGTGCTCAGCAAGATCCGGGCGGTGAAGGCGGGCCTGAACATCTCCGAGAACGCGCTGGAGACGCATTACCTCGCCGGCGGGCGGGTGCCCAATGTCGTCTCGGCCCTGATCGCCGCCAAGCGTGCCCGGATCGACCTCGACTGGGACACCGCGGCCTCGATCGACCTGGCCGGTCGCGACATCCTCGACGCCGTGACGACGAGCGTGAACCCGAAGGTGATCGACTGCCCGAGCCCCGGCGGTCCCCGCAGCACGATCGACGCGGTCGCCCAGGACGGCATCCAGCTCAAGGCAAAGGCCCGCGTGACGGTGCGGACCAACCTCGAACGACTGGTCGGCGGCGCCACCGAGGAAACCATCATCGCCCGTGTGGGCGAGGGCATCGTCACCACCATCGGCTCGGCGACCTCGCACAAGGCGGTGCTGGAAAACCCAGACAAGATCTCCAAGGTCGTGATGGACAAGGGTCTGGACGCTGGCACCGCGTTCCAGATCCTCTCGATCGACATCGCCGACATCGATGTCGGTGAGAACATCGGCGCCAAGCTCCAGGCCGACCAGGCCGAGGCGGACAAGCGCCGCTTCCAGGCCGAGGCCGAGAAGCGCCGCGCCATGGCCGTCGCCCAGGAGCAGGAGTTCAAGGCCGAGATCCAGAAGAACAAGGCCCTCGTCGTGCTCGCAGAGGCCGAGGTGCCCAAGGCGATGGCCGAGGCGTTCCGCAGCGGGAACATGGGCATCATGGACTACTACCGCATGAAGAATGTCGTCGCCGACACCAACATGCGCGACTCCATCGCCGGCGGGGGAAAGAACCAGTCCGAAGGCCAGAACTGATCGCCTGACCAAACATCAGACACCAGCGCCGCCGATCTCGATCGGCGGCGTTTTTTTATTGATCGGGGTTCGGAACGCTGTCGCCCTGCTGCGGCGTCCGCCCGAGGAGTTCGCCCAGACGGACCGAGCGCGAGAGCTCGCCGGCGAAGATCGGGTTGTCGGTGTCGGGTGCTTCGTCGGCGCTTGGAGCGAGCAGCGGGTGGGCGTGCTGTGCCTCCGGCGAGGCCGACGGGCCGGCGCGCCCGAGCATGGAGAGCGGCTGCCCCCTCGCCCCTTGGGCGCGGCTCGATCGCAGACGTGGATCGACGCGCGACGGGCCGGCCTCCAGCCCGCCCGTCCGGCTTTCGAAGCTCGGCGGCTTGTAGGCGAATGGGTCTTCGGTGCCCGGGGGCGGGCCGATGAGAAAGACCGTCCCCGGCGGGATGTCCGTGATGGTCCCGAAGGGCGTGCTGTAGTAGACCGACCTGGGAAAGCGGGCGGTGATCCCTCCGCCGATGCGGTAGTACACCCCCGACTGGTTGCGGTCGCGGTAGACGCTGTCGAAGCCGATAGGCAGACGCAGATCCCTGGGCTGCACGAGCATGTCCCTGCGGAGGGGCGCCGCGTCCAGCGTCCCCGGCGTTACGGGGACGAGCCCGTGCTCGGTCGGCGCGCCCGAGGCCGCGCCCGGCCAGAGAAGCAGGGCGCAGAGGCCGGCGGTCGCCGGGCCGCAGCGCGGGAAGGGTCTGGCCTTACCGGTAGACATTGAACTCCATGCGGTGGACCGATCGCGGGTTGTCCTGGTCGAGCTTTTTCAGGGCCTCGCCCGACGCCTTCCAACGGTACAGGGCGTTGACCCATTCCTGATCGACCCCGGGGTGGCCCGAGCTTCGCAGAACCTCGACATTGACGGCGTCGCCCCGGGCGTCGAACGCGATACGCACCAAGACAGGGGTCCGAGAGGCGAGCAGTTCGGTCGGGATGCTGAACCTCGGCGGCACGCGCGTGCTGACCTGCAGGCCCTCGCGGGCGATCACCTGTCCGGGCGTAATACGGGTCGGGCGCTGGGTGCTGGCGGCCGGGGATTCGGCGTCGGAGCGGGCGCCGTCGATGCGGCTCTGCTCGGCCGAAGTTCCGGTGTCGGGGCGCTCGGGCGAGGGGCCGGCCGAACCCGCCTCGCTCGATTCCTGCTCGGATGGGCGGGGCGAGGTCGCGGGCTCGGCCGATACGAGGTCGTCGGCGCGGGCGATGTCTTCGGCCGCGTCGGCCTCGGAGGCTTCGCCAGGGAGCGCGACGGCCTGCTTGGCCTCGGGAACCGGGGGCTCATCGGGGAGCGGCGCGTCGGGGATCGGGGAGGCCGTGAGGCCGGCGTCAGGGACCGGGGCCCGCTCCGGACGGGACTCGTCCTGCTCTTGTGCTTGCTCGATCTCCTGCGCCGGCTCGGCTTGCTGCGGGGCCTCTTCGGGCTGCTCGCTGCTCAGCGCCTTCTCGGCGGATTCCTGCTCGGTCGCCTCCTCGGAGAGTTCCTCGGTCGGCGCTGCCTCGGCGTCCTGTGGGCTCGGGGGCGCGGCGCGGTCTTCGGGGGAGAGGGCGGCCTGCTCGGTCCGGGCCTCGGGGGCCTGGTGTTCTTTCGGGGACTCAAAGCCGAGCCAGACGACATTCATCGCCTTGCTCTGGTCGACGCCGGGGGTGATGCGGGGGTCCGG
>SLFH01000351.1 GCA_007124345.1 Phycisphaerales bacterium
ATCCCGGTCGACTGTCCCAAGACGCCGACGATGTCACCCCGCCAGACAAAGTACACAAACAGGCATACGCCGCCAAGCAGGCTGATCCACCAGAAGATATCCGGGATCACCGACTCCCGCTTGCGCTCGCTGACGATCCACTGGATCAGGAACCGGCAAGAAAAGACGATCTGCCCGCCCAGCCCGATCGCGATCCAGACCAGGCTCGCGTAGCTGGTGATATTGAAGATGCGGAAGATCGCGTTCCGCTCGCCACGGATCTCCCGCACCACGCGCGAGCCGAACATCGCCTCGAACTCGGCGAGGTCCATGATCTCCGACGCGTGCCCCTCCATCCCCAGCACGCGGAAGGTCTCTTGCCCCGGCTCGCCGTGGACTTCGACGAATGTCCGGGCCTGCCCGATCGTTGCGCGATGGACGACGGCGCCGACGCGAGGGCTGACGCCCGGCCGGGCGGGGGGCTGCATCCAGACCAGCGCGATGCCGACGAGCACCAACGCGACCATCAGCACGATCGGTTCGAGCTTCATCCGCCCTTTGCCGCTCACGCCTCGACCCCTTCAGCGGCGAGTTCGCGAACGACCTCCTCGCTATCGACCGGGCGCCTGCGGGACCGCATGTAGCGGACCGCGAAGCAGTCGATCAGGCCGGGGATCGCCCGCTTGGTGATGCCCATGCCGTACTTGGTCTCGCCGGCGACGCGCGGGCGGTGGTTGACGGGCGTCTCAACGACCTTGTAGCCCAGATGGCGGGCGGTGACGGGGATGAACCGGTGCATGCCCTTGAACTGCAGCGGGAGTTCGAGGGCGACATCGCGCTTCATCAGGCGGAGCGAACAGCCAGTGTCGCGGATGGTGTCGCCGAGCAGCGTGCGCCGGAAGACCCGGCCGACGACGCTCCCCCACTTACGCACCGCCGAGTCCTTTCTGGCGTGCGAGCGGTCGCCCTGGACCATGTCCGCCCCCTCGCGCTCGAGCAGTTCGAGCATCGCCGGGATGTCCGCCGGGTCGTTCTGGAGGTCGGCGTCGAGCACCGCGATCAGGCGTCCCTTGGCGGCCCTGAACCCGGCGTAGAACGCCGCGGACTGCCCGCCCCCCGAGCCCTCAGGCGTCCGCGTCATCCGGACCATGCGGAGCCAGGGGCGGGAGGCCATGAGCTCCCGGGCTCTCGCCGCAGTCGAGTCCGTCGAGCCGTCGTCGACGAGCACGAACTCGAAGGCGAGCCCCGTCGCCTCGCCCGCGGCCCCCACCTGCTCGACGAGCGCCCCGACATTGCCCTCCTCGTTGTGTGCCGGAGCGACGAACGAGAGCTCGACCGCCCGGTCCTGGGCCGGAGATGGCGTGGGTTGCGGGGGCATCGGCCGCAACGATAGCGCACGGGACCGCCCGCTCGCCCCGACAATCACCCGAATCGACGACCAACCGGCCCGCGTTCGGGACTCCAGACGGCCGTACCATCGCCAGATGGCCAAGCGCGTGCTGCACGACAGATTTTTCAAACAGGCCAAGGACGAGGGGTACGCCGCCCGCTCGGCCTACAAGCTCAAAGAGATCCAGCAGCGGTTCCGGATCATCTCTCCGGGCGACCGCGTGCTGGACCTGGGCTGTGCGCCCGGGTCGTGGCTGCAGGTCGCATCGGAGATTGTCGGGCGCAGCGGCGTCGTGGTGGGCATCGACCTTTTGCCCGTTCGGGCCCCCGTGGGACCGAATGTCACCTCGATGGTCGGCGACATCACCACGACCGATCCGACCCGCCTGACCGGGGCCGCGGGAGGCCTGTTCGATGTCGCGATCAGCGACATGGCGCCCAACACCTCGGGCGCGGCGGGCGGCGCCGACCACTTCCGCTCCGTCCGCCTGTGCGAAGCGGTGCTGGACCTCCTGCCCCGCGTGCTCAAGCCCGGCGGCGGCCTGGCGATGAAGGTCTTCGAGGGCGAGGCCCTGCCGGCGCTGGCCGAACGGGCCAAAGGCCTGTTCGATCAGTTCAAGCACTTCAAGCCCAAAGCGACGCGCGATATCTCGCGTGAGATCTACCTCGTCGCGGCCGGCTACCGCGTGCCGACGGAGGCCCAGCGTTGACCTTCCTCGCGCCCGCCGCCGCCCTGATCGCCGCAGCGATCACGCTCCCGCTGCTGCTGGGCTTCTACATGCTCAAGCTGCGCCGCAAGCCCGTGGTCATCAGCTCGACGCTGCTCTGGGACGCGGCCATCCGCGACATGGAGGCGAATGTCCCCCTCCGCTGGCTGAAGGCCAACTGGATGCTGCTGCTGCACCTGCTGCTGCTGGCGCTGCTGGTGATCGCCCTGGGCCGCCCCGCCATCGACGCGGGGCGCGGTAGGGCCGACACGGTCGTCTTCATGATCGACCGCTCCGCCTCCATGAACACCGTCGACGAGGGCGAGACCCAGACCCGCTTCGAGATCGCACGCCGACGCGCCCTGGACACACTCGCCGATCTTCGCTCTGGCGGCTTCAGAGGCTCGGCGGGCGTGATCGCCTTCGGCTCTCGCGCGACGGTCGCCGCACGCATCGACGAAGACCTCAACCTCGCCCAGCGGGCGCTGGAGACGATCACCCCGTCGGAGCAGCCCGCGGACCTGCCCGCCGCCCTCTCCCTCGCCGAAGCGTTGCTCACCCGCGAGGTCTCCGAGGAAGAGCCGATCCAGACCGTCCTCGCCCTGCTGTTTTCCGACGGCTCGATGGAGCTCCCCCGCGGCATGAGCCTCGCCGGCGCAGAGCTCACCTTCGAACGCGTCGGCCCCGAAGACCGGACCGCCGGCGTCGACAACCTCGGAATCGTCGCCCTCTCGGCGACGCGGGATTACGAAGACCCGGCCGTCCTCCGCGTCTTTGCTCGCATCCACAACGCGCGCATGCAGGAGACCTCGACGAGCGTCACCCTCCGCATGCGGGGCGAGGCGGCCGAGCGACGCGCCGTCACCGTGCCCGCCGCGTCGGTCGATGAAAACGGCGACATCGTCCCAGGACGCAGAGGCCTGGCATTCGAGATCGGGGACACCGAGGGCGGCGTCCTCTCGCTGGAGCTCGACCGGAGCGACGCCCTCGGCGCCGACAACGCCGCTGCCGTCGTCGTCCAGCCCGCGGGCGCCCCCGCCCTGCTGCTGGTCACCCCCGACGGCGCCCTTCCGGGCCCGACGCGCGAGGCCGCGGGCATCGTCAATGTCATGCTCGGCGAGCTCCTCCCACGCTCGCTCAACAGCATGGGGATCGGCCGCTACGACACCCTGATTTCTCAGGGCGTGATGCCCGAGGCCGAGGCGCTGATCTTCTTCGGCGTCGAGCCCGAGCGACCGCCCCAACTCCCGAGCCTCAGCCTCGGCGCGGGGCTGCCGATCGACGGGCTGCGCCTGACCGAAGCGTCGCGCCAGGGGGGCACGATCCTCTCGTGGGAGCGGCGCCACCCCGTCCTGCGCGATGTCGCGTTGGACACGCTCGTCCTCGGCACGCACCGCACTTTCATAGAAACCGGCGACGCCCGCGTGCTCGCGAGGGGACCGGGCGGCCCCCTGATCGCCATCCGCGAGGCCGGGGGCAGACGCCACATCGGCGTCTCGTTCCCGCTCGAACAGTCCAACTGGGCGTGGCAGGTCGGCTTTGCGATCTTCGTCGCCAACGCGGTCGACCACCTCACCCTCCGCGCCGAGACCGACGCCGGCATCGCCTTCACCACCGCAGAGCCCGCCGGCGCCACAGCGACCGCAGAGGCTGTCGAGATCATCGCCCGCGACGCGGAGGGAACGGCGATCGCCCGGGTCTCTGCAGAAGGCCGCGCCGGAGAGATGGTCTCGCTGGGCATCTTCGAACGCGTCGGCGTCTTCGCCCTGGAAGGCGCCGCCGAGCCGGCGCTGGCGATCAACCTGATGAACGAGCGGGAAACACTCGCGGCACCGTCGGACGAGATCACCGTCTCGGGCGTCGAGGTCAGCTCAGAGGGCGGGCCGGGCATCCAGCCCCGAGAGATCTGGCGCTGGTTCGTGATAGCCGCGGCGATCCTTCTGATGGTCGAGTGGTACCTCTACGCCCGACGGATGCGTGTCTGAGGCCGCTCAAGGCTCTGTGCGCACGCCGTGCCAGTCGGTCAGATCGACCCCGAGCCTGGCCGGCGTCCGCTGCCAGGGGAGCATGCGTCTGGGCCACGCGGCCCGCTCGCCGGTGGCCGAGAGCGCCTCAATCGCGACGGAGACTTCGCCGGCAAGATCACCAAGGCCGAGCGTGCACGCCCAGCCCGATCGGTCCGCCCCGAACGCCTCGACGCGGGCGCTGACGCCCTCGAAGGTTGTCGTCCCGCTCGGGCCCACCTCGACCCACGCCTCGGCCCCCAGCCAGAGGCGGACGGACGCTTCCGGATCGGCCGACTCGATGAACACCCGCCATCGACTCCCATCGCCCGGGTAGAGCAGGGCCGCGACGAGGGGGCCGCCCCCGCGCTCTTCTCCGGTCAGCCAGTTGACCATCGACCAGTCCGACCTCGTCGCGCCGAGCACGAGGCCCGGCGCCGAAGCGCGGACGCTCCTGACGATCAGGTCGCGCTCGAGGAGCTCCGCCCCGATCCGCACACGCACACGCTCATCGGGCCTCTCACCCCCGCGCCCCACGGGCACGCGCACCGACGAGCCCGGCGCGACCGTTCCGACCGGCTCGGGCGCAGCCCCGAACCGCTCGAGCGCCACAAGAACCGCTCGCGATGTGAGGTTCGTCGCAACGATCACCGCCTCGCCATCGGCCGCGTCGCGTTCGACAAACGCAGCGGCGCGTGGGGAACGATCGATCCAGTCGCGCACCAGCGCCCGCCGGCGCGCCTCCGAAGGCCTCGGATCGGTGAGCATGTCCAGCAGATCGTCCAGGCGGTCGGTCCTGGACTCCCACGCCGGCACGCGCTCGCCCCCGATCGTCGCGACCCGAGTCAGCTCTCCGATCAGTTCCGACGCGAGCGAGGGATCGATCAACGCGATCCGGTTCAGCCCCCACATCCACGCCCCGACGCTCTGGTTGGCGATCGCCTCGGGAACGCTCCGCCTCGCCCCGAACGCGACGCGCAGACGCTCGGGCCTGGGGTCTTCCGCGTCCGGCTGCTGCGGCATCTCCTCGCCGAGCCGACGCCGCAACAGCATCGCCCGCCAAAGCTCCTCGGGGTCGCGTTCCAGTCGCTCGATCGCGCCGCGGACGAATACTCCCGGCTCATCGAGCCTCGCCGTCGGCAGCGACTCGGCGTCCAACCCGCCCTCGGCCCAACGCACCTCGTGGCGCTCGGTGAAGTTCAGCACGATCGCGCCCGAGGCGTCCGGGGGCGTGCGGATGAGCGCCACCCACACGCCGGACGGCGCAGGCATGGCGACCTGCTCGTTGTGCACCGCCTCGTAGATCTGAAGCGGGCCGATCCAAGCGTCCAGCGCGCCCAATGTTGCTGTGTTTTCTCCGTCGTTGCCGACGCCGACGCTCAGGCGGTACACATCGGCCGTGAGCGGGCGACCGTCGGCCAGCCTGGCGATCAGCGCGTCACGCGGGTTCGCCCGACCCTCGAAGACCAGGGGGATCACCACCGGCTCGCCCGGCACACCGACGCTCCACAGCGCGGGCACGCGGACCTGCGCCCCGGCATCGGGCAGAGGCGCAGCGCACAGCAGCAAGATCGCCAGCAGCAAAGCCTTGGGCATGGATCGGATCGGCGTCACGAGCGGGAGCCCTCCCGCCGGCCCTCGCCGGTTCACGCGGGCAGGGGCGCTTCGACCGGGAGCGTGTCGACGATGTTCTTCACGACCGCGTCGTGCGTCACGCCCTCGGCCTCGCCCTCGAAGTTCATGATGATCCGGTGACGCAGAGCAGGCAGCGCGACCGACCGGATGTCGTCGGTGCTCACCGACGCGCGCCCCGCCAACAGCGCACGGCACTTGGCCCCCAGGACCAGCGCCTGAGCCGCGCGGGGCGACGCACCGACACGCAGGTACCGGTTGACCATCGGCGTGGCGTACTCGCCCGCACCGAACTCGCCCTTGGGGTGCGTCGCCAGCACGACACGCACCGCGTAGTCCTGCACATGCGGCGCGATCGCCACGCGCCGCACGAGCTTCTGGTGCTCGAGGATCTTCGCCCCGTCCAGCACGGGCTCGACCGCCGCGACGACATTGGCCGTCGTGCGGTTGAGCACCTCCGACAGATCGGCGCGGTTGGAATACCCGACCGTGAGCTTGAAGAAGAACCTGTCGAGCTGCGCTTCGGGCAGCGGGTAGGTCCCCTCTTGCTCGAGCGGGTTCTGCGTCGCCATCACGAAGAACGGCGCCGGCAGCGGGTGCGTCTCGCCCGCGACCGTGACCGACCGCTCCTGCATCGCCTCGAGCATCGCGGCCTGGGTCTTGGGCGTGGCCCGGTTGATCTCGTCGGCCAGCACGATCTGGGCGAAGATCGGCCCCGCCTGGAAGCGGAACTCGCGCCGAACACGTCCGCCCTCGCCCTCGACCTCGTGCACCACCGTCGTCCCGGTGATGTCCGCGGGCATCAGGTCGGGCGTGAACTGCACGCGCCCGAACTTCAGGTCCAACGCCTGGCTGAGGGTGCGGATCAGGAGCGTCTTGCCGATGCCCGGCACGCCCTCCAGAAGCGCGTGCCCCCCGGTGAACAGGCAGATCAGCACACCCTCGACGATCTCGCGCTGGCCGACCACGGCCCGCCCGATCTGCTCGCGGACATTCTTGAAGTCTTCGCGGAAGCGCTCGGCCGCTCTTTTGACATCGTCGACACTTTGGGGCGTGCCGTTGGGCTCGCGCGGGTGATCGGCCATAGGTCCCTCGCGTCGGTGCGACGCACGCTTTGGCCCGACACGCCCCGGGGAGCGACGCACTGAGCCGGTCAAAGGCCGCGGTGGGATTCGAACCCACGATGGGCAAAGCCCAACGGATTTGCAATCCGCTCCCTTAGTCCACTCGGGCACACGGCCTGCCTTCGATTCCGGGAGCAACGCTACGATGACCCGGCCGAAGGGTCAACTGCCGAAGCACCCCCGCCAGAAACATCGCCGAGCCGACCCCCACGGACCGAAAGATCCTCTCATGGACCACTGGCCCGCCAGAACAACCCTCGCCGCAACGATCGTGCTCCTCAGCGGGCTCGCCCTCGCGCAGCCCGATGGGACCGAGCCGCCCGATTCCGCCCCGCCGACAGTCCGCCCCGAGGGCGGCGTGATCGAGCCGACGGTCATCGCCCCGACGACGACGCCCATCGCGGTCGGGGCCCGCGCCGGCGATCCGATCCTGCCCGACGGCCTGCCCTCCGGCCCCCTGCTCCGCGAGGGCACCTTCCTCGTGCGTCGCTCAGGGGCGTTGGTGCGGGCGAGGACGGGCGAGTGGGTCGTCGCCTTCCAGCCCGGGCCCGGGGGCGTGGGGCTGCCCCCGATGGTGCTCCTGCCCTGCGCCGAGACCGAACGCATCGCGTCGGAGGCCGAGGGCGTCGACGGCCCCGTCGCCATCGAGGTCACAGGCGAGGTCTTCGCCTACGCCTCCCGGAACTACCTGCTGCCGACGATGTCGCGACTCGCGCTGGTTGAAGAGCTCACCGGCAGGGACCCCTCGGGCCCGACCGAGCCCGACGAGCCGGGACCGTTCGCCGACCCGATCCCCGAGCGCCCGGCCGACGATCCCCGCGTGCTCGATCTCCTCGGCGAGCTCGAACGGGGGCACGCGACCACGCCCAGGCGGGGCGTCCGTCGCAACGACACGCAGCGGGAAGCCCGTCCCGCAACAGCGCCCGCCCAGGCCGACGGGCGTCTGATCGTCCGCAAGCGTGGACGCCTGGTCCGCCTCGGCTCGGGGCAGTGGGCCTTCGCCTCCGACACCGGGTTCGACGGGGCGGAGCCGGGCCCGATCCCGCTGCTGCCCAGCTCGACGCTCGCCGCCATCGAGAGCGCCGCGTCTTGGTCGGGCGAGGCGCTGAGCATCGAGGTCAGCGGCAGGCTCTTTCAGTACCGCGGGCGGACGCTCCTGCTCCCGACCGCCTATGTGCTGATCAGAGCATCGGACCTGAACCCGCTCCGGTAGTCACCGGCGCATCGGACAACCACAACCAAAGAGAACGCCCGGCTTTTCACGGCCGGGCGTTCTGTCATTCAGGGAGGATGCAGGCCGCCGAGTCAGGCGGTGACCGTGCCCTGCAATGGCCGGTCCTCGCGGGCGAGCGGATCGGTCGGGCCCGTCTGCACGGAGCTGCCGGTGACGGGGCAGAAGCGCGAGCCGTAGAGCGGCAGACGCTGGCTCGTCCTCGCCCGGGGCATCACCGGCACGAGGGCGACGATGACGACGGCGAAGATCGCGTTGGCGATGAACATCGGGACGACGCCGTCAAGACCGAGGTAGACCATCGTCGAGGTCAGCACGACGAGCACCAGCGAGATCGGGATGACCGCCTGCCAGCCCATCATCATCACCTGGTCGTAGCGCAGGCGCGGGATCGACCAGCGGATGAGGATCATGAAGCAGACCAGCAGGAGTACCTTGCCGAAGAAGACCGCGAACTTCAGCGCCGCGATCCCCAGCACCGTCAGAATGCTTCCCTCCGCGACGGCCGGGAAAACGCTGACGAAGGGCAGAAGCTCGTACCCGCCGAGGAAGAGCAGCGCGAAGAACGCGCACCCCGTGATCATGTGGGCGTACTCGGCCAGGAAGAACAGGGCAAACCGCATCGAGGAGTACTCGGTGTGGTAACCCCCCACGAGCTCCTGCTCCGCCTCGGCGTTGTCGAACGGGATCCGGTTCGACTCGGCGAGCAGCGCGATGAAGAAGATGATCGCCGCCAGCGGCTGGGCGAAGATCAGCCAGCCGTTGTCGCGCTGGTGGCCGATGATCTCCTCGGGCAGGAACGAGCCGACCAACAGCAGCGCCGCGAGGATGCATAGGCCCAGCGGGATCTCGTAGGAGATCATCTGGGCGGTGCAGCGCAGGCCGCCGAGGAAGGAGTACTTGTTGTTGCTGGCCCATCCGCCGAGGGTGACGCCGTAGACGCTCAGCGTCGCGACGCTGATCAGGTAGATCACGCCGACGTTGACATGCAGGCCCGCGATGACGACCGGCCCGCCCTCGAGCGTGCCGATCAGGGGCAGGTCCAGGTCCGGCAGCACCACGGTGCCGCCCCATGGGATGATCGCAAAGCCGATCAACGCGGGGACGATCATCACCATCGGGGCGAGGGTGAACAGCTTCTTGTCGACACGGTCGGGGGCGTAGTCCTCCTTCAGGAGGAACTTCAGTCCGTCGGCCAAGGGCTGGCCGAGCCCAAGCATCCCGCGCAGCGGCTTCAGCCAGGGCAGGCCGAAGTCGAGCCCGACGCGGTTGGGGCCCACGCGGTCCTGAATGTACGACGCCGCCTTGCGTTCGACATAAATCAGGTATGCGACCGTCACCAGGATCACATGCACCATGATGAAGAACACATGCACGCTGACGAATGTCTGGGCGGTCAACCAATC